>NZ_NOZT01000031.1:0-47499 GCF_002412355.1 Acinetobacter sp. YT-02 | reverse complement strand
CAGGTCGATATGGTGTGCGTAAGGTCTGGCAACAATTGAAACGTGAAGGTTATGTTATCGCACGTTGTACAGTTACTCGATTGATGCAGAAGCTAGGTATACAAGGTGTTTGGCGTGGTAAGAATAAACAAACCACCCGTAGCCGAGATGATCAAAAAAGAGCAGATGATTTAGTGAAACGTAATTTTAATGCTGATCATCCTGACCAACTGTGGGTGAGTGACTTTACGTATATTCAAACTCATTCAGGCTGGGTCTATACCGCCTTTATTATTGATGTGTTCTCACGAGCCATTGTTGGATGGAAAGTATCTACACGGATGAATACAGATATGGCACTCGATGCACTTGAGCAAGCATTGCACGATCGAGGCATGCCAAAGAATTTGATTCATCATTCCGATAGAGGTGTTCAATATCTTTCTATTCGCTATACCAATCGTTTAGAAGCTGCAAATTTACGAGCATCAGTCGGTACGACTGGTGATTCATACGATAATGCTTTGGCTGAAACAGTGAATGGCTTATACAAAACAGAGGTGATTGAGTATTTAAAAGCAGATTGGAAAGGTTTAGCGGATGTACAACTTGCGACACTCAACTGGGTAGATTGGTTCAATAAAGAGCGTGTACACAGTGCATTGGGTTACAAGTCGCCTTTTGAGTTTGAAGCAATGTACTATGATAAGATTAACCCGTTAGGTCAGGTGGCCTAACTTAAATAAAAAAGTCTCCGACAAACCCGGTACGGTTCATCTCAGCTTTCTACATAAAAGGGTCATCATTAAGCTTTAGCATAATAAAAGCATGCAAATGCCTTACATATATAACTGCTATTCGGGAGCGAACATGAATAACAGCCAAAATTATGTCAAACAAATTAAAAATGCTAAACGTGGAGGATATACGCCTACCATCGCCAAAGACATCAACAAACATAAGATTCAAAAAGCCATTCGCCTAATTGAACAATGGAGAACGCTCGCAAATGAACTCAAACCACAAATGCAACTTGATATGGCCTTTACCTTAGAAGAATGTGCACAGGATTTAGATCGCATCTTAAGAAATAAATAATCGCTTTTCACACTTCATTTCAAGTTATTTTCTTCAATGAGCCCACCCGCTGGGCTCATTTCATACAAAACCTTCTATGTGATTTCCTCGTTTGTAACGCGCCAAAATACTGTGTACAAAATCTTCAAAAACTCTATGCCCTGCATTAAACGGTTACTTTTTGGCTTGCGCACACGTAAAAATTCTGTAAAATTCTCTACACAACGCCGGCATAGCTCAGTTGGTAGAGCAACTGACTTGTAATCAGTAGGTCCACAGTTCGAATCCGTGTGCCGGCACCATATTAAACCTCATAAGTTTTTAATTTATGAGGTTTTTTGTTTCTATAAACGTATATTTTTATCTTCCTCATGCTGCTCGAATCTCCAATTTATTTAGGGCTTCGATGTATCTGCAAAACTTCAATTGCAATACAAGATTGTGACTTTTCACTTGTTAAATGTATTTTATGATTTAGAATGCTGTACACATATTTCAGATCGTATTTTTATATTGATGGTCTATTTTGTTGATGTTTCATCCATATAAACTGACATTTAAAAATATTTTTGTGAATTAAAATAAAAATTTAAAATTATAAGTCTTAGAAAATTGAGTATTAAAACAATGCTTCTCTAAAATTTTCCAGTTTAAGGAAGACCTCATGGCTCAAAGCTTTGCAACGCATCATTCCATGACCAATCATGGTGGAATCATCCTTGCCAACCAAATGCGTGTTTCTCAAATGGGAAATTTATTTTTAGTGGCGGGTGATGGACATTTCTGCCCTCAGTGCCAACGTTGGTCCACGATTATAAAAAGTCACGATCATATTCTTTTTGATGATAAAGCCGTGGCTTATGTCGGAGATCAATTGACGTGTGGCGCAAAAATTTTACCGAAGCAGTTTCATGTGGTGGGTAGGATTTAAAGCTAAGCATGGACAACTAAACACCGAAAAATCCCATCATCTAACAGCTCATTACAATAGATTAAGCTTTTTCCGCACTCACCTGCACATATTTAATCCAGCCATCTGCATAGAGCTTGGCACATAAACGTGCGGTCATGGCAATTTTAAACCAGTCTGCATCTCGCGTTTGAATTTGATGCTTGAGATGCTGATACACATAATCAGCAAAACCCGCCAAAACCTGTGCCGACAAATCTTCCACCTGAATCTGTTTAAATTCAAACTGTGCCAAGACCGCTCGAAGCTGACTTGCGGACATTAGATCTTTAAAATTGACATCGGCAGATTTTAATAAGGCACGATATTGCAGCTGTTTGAATGCATGTGGTGGCGCTTGTTCTGCCCAAATTAAATAATGAAAGCCCAAACGTCCGTTTGAATTCAAAACCGCACTGACCTGACTTAAAAATGAATTCAAATGACTGTGATATGCTGCATCGATACAGAACACCACATCAAAACGTGGTTGTGGAAAAAGTGCTTTTAAATTTAAAAATGAAGCAGCGTGAATTTTAATATTTGAATTTAAATGTTGTCGAATCGACTGCACATGATGATCTTGTAGCTCAACAGCTTCAAGTCGTTGTATTTGATAGTGTTCCAACCAATATTTAAGACTGGCACCTTGCCCACAGCCTAAATCCAGTACAACATCTTTTGAATTTAAATGCACTGCTGCGGCCAAATGCGCTGCTAAATTTTGACATGCAGCGGGATAATCAGATCCCACTGCATCTGACCAATAACCTAAATTGCTCCACGGCAGTGCGGAAGTATCTCCCAAATATGCCGCTTGAATGGCATATTTATGTTTTGGAAAATGCTGTCGTATCGCCTGTTGCCATTTCATACTGACTCAGTCTAATTCAAAAAAGAGGGGCTGTTGATAATTCATCTATGTTTGCGACAACGCATATTTTTTAGCTGATATAAGGCATGAGGCAGGAAATTTAGTCATTCTAAATGACTGACTCATAACGCAATAGCAGCAAAAAATATGCTCGTCCTGAAAGGCTGTGGCTAAAACTTTCTCAGATTGCGTTATGAAACTTGGCAATAGTCTCGCTATTCCCTGCGTTTCATGCCTGATCTGCTCAGTTTTAGCCTACAGCACAAACCATTTATGAAATATCAACAGACCCTAAACTTAATAACCTAATTGCGGCGCAACCTCAACTTGTGGTTTTAAATCAATAAACGGTAATGGTGCACCAAAAATTTCTGCAATATGCATAGCGGAAGTCACTGCAGATTCTAAAATTGGTAAACCATCGCACGACCATGAACCGCAGAAGAACACTTTACGATTGTCTTGGTGATGGCGCTGCTGCAACTCTTTGTTTAATGCCACTGTCTTTGAATCCACCACAGCGCGGGTTAAAGTTACCGTTGAAATGATCTTTTTCGGATCAATTGGTGTAACTGGACGCCATGTTTGGAACACTGGCGATTTACCGACCAAAGTTGGTTCGATCGAGTTAAGCCATACCGTAAATTGCTGACGAGTAAATTTACGATCCATCATATAACTTAAAACAGACCAATCTTTACGTTTTGGCGGCATCACCGTTTGATCAGTGTGAATCACCAAATCACCCTGCTCGAATTTGAACTGTTTAAGCAATTCAATATCTTCTGCAAATTGTTGATTGTCCAAGAAGTCTTGGACTTTAGTGGTTGGCGTTGCAATCACCACACGGTCAAATGTTTGCGACTGACCCTCAGAATTTTCAACAATTACACCATCTTCTTGTTGATGAACACGAGTAATCGCTGCACCACTTTGAATATTAATACCTTCAATCAACTTATCAACCAATGCAGGCGTGCCACCTTGTAAACGCAATAATGCATCACCATCAGTCAATTGGCGTAAAAATACCAACAATGGTTTTGCTGGCCATTCACCAATGGTTTTAGGGTCACAAGTACAAATGGTGTAAAGCACTGGCATCACTGCACCATGCCAAAACACTTCTTCAATTTCGTTACGGTTGATAAATTCCGCAAGGGTAATGTCTTGGTTTTTAGATTTGAAAAATTTAGCGATGGCTGTTTTTAACTGCAACATGCCTTTTACCAAACGCCAGCCGTATTGTTGTATGCCTTTACGGTTGTTAATGATTGGGAAATTACCAATACGGGTACGGCTTGTGGTCAGCCAAGTTTCGGTACGATCTTCAAATAACCAACTGCACGCCATATAAGTACGCACAGGATAAGTTTTAATGCCTAAATGTGTGGCCAAGCTGAGGGTGTTTTTCCACAAATGTGGATTCATGACCCGTAACGGCGCATCAATTAAACCATCTTCAAATTCGATGCTATGACTGTCCATTCCACGACCAGGCAGCGCCTCAAAAATTGTAATGTTATGCCCTGCATCTTTAAGAATTCTTGCGGTAGCCAGTCCAGCCATACCACTACCGATCACTGCGATATCCAAACCGATCATCCATCTTTTTACATACTTTATGAAATTATGAACCATGCCTAAGGAAAATGAGCTATTAAAAACTACCAGATTGTGTACTTTTCACAGAGAAACAACACAAAGTAGATTGGCAATCTGATTACATTTTTTAACAATCAGGAAGTGCTTAAATAAGCCCTAGAATTTATTCATATTATTTTCTAAACACTATAAATAGTGTTCTAAACCATGTAGATAAATTCACCAGTTTTATAATTTTCGTTTTACAAATAAATGTCTAAACGCTATGATACCAAGCACAAAAATGATAACTACATCACAGATAATTATCATAAAGAATATGATCAATCCGTTAAAACGAGAAACTTTACAGCGTAATAATGATAAAAGCCTCTATCGAATATTCGATAGAGGCTTTTTTCTTGGCTAAGATTTTTTTAAAGCTTAACCTGCTTGATGTTGAATCGGAATTTCACCAAACTTGCCTTGATTAAAATCTTCAAAAGCTTGAATGATTTCCTGCTTGGTATTCATGACAAATGGACCATAGCCTTGAATGGGTTCATTTAATGGCTTGCCTGTCAGCACTAAAAATTGTGTATCTTGCAGTGCTTCAAGCTGAATTAATACTTCGCCATCTTGAGCAAACAACACCACTGAGTGATCTTGCACAAGTTGACTGCCATTGACTCGCACTTCACCTGCCAACACCACCAATAAAGTATTGTGATCCACAGGCACATGCAGCGCTTGAGTCTGTGCAGCTTTCAGTTGTCCATCCCAAACATTGACAGGGCTAAAGGTGCTGGCAGGCCCAGATTGCTCTGCATATTGACCTGCGATAATACGTAAATGCCCCGCCTGATTTTCAAACTCAATTGTCGGAATATGTTGAGATTCAATGGCTTGATAACGTGGCGTCGTCATTTTGTCTGCAGCAGGCAAATTGACCCAAAGCTGTACCATTTCAAACAACCCGCCTTGTGCTGCATAGTCTTTGGAGTGAAACTCCTTATGCACCACACCAGCACCTGCTGTCATCCACTGCACATCACCTGTTTTAATGGTGCCACCACCGCCTGCCGAGTCTTTATGCGTCACTTCGCCCCGATAGGCAAGTGTCACCGTTTCGAAACCGCGATGTGGATGCGAGCCAACTCCATGTTGTGCCGTTGTCGCATCAAAATGATACGGCGCTGCATAATCCAAGAGTAGAAATGGACTGATCGCCTGCCCTAAACGGTCATAAGAAAATAGATTTTTGACTGGAAAACCATCGCCCACCCAATGCATGTTTTGGTTGCGATATAAACCGATTATTTTTTTCATGTGTTACACCTATTGCTAGGAGAATAGATGTTTTGATCTTAATCGCTCATCACACCACAACCTAGTGCAAATTTGGCATACAGCATTGCAAGAATGGAATAATCTTGTTGAAACTTATACATGGTTAAACAAATCATGAGCATAAAAAATCCAGAAGCGAAGTTCTGGATTTTTAAAATTGAGTGCGACGATTCGATTAGATTTTACCAACCAAATCAATAGATGGTGCTAGGGTTGCATCGCCTTCTTTCCACTTGGCAGGGCAAACTTCGCCAGGATGTGCATGCACATATTGCGCTGCTTTTACTTTACGCAATAACTCTTGCGCGTCACGACCAATACCGCCTGCATTGATTTCTACAATTTGGATTTTACCTTCAGGGTCAATCACGAAAGTACCACGATCTGCTAAACCTTCTGCTTCAATCAGCACTTCAAAGTTTTTAGACAATGTCCAAGTTGGGTCGCCAATCATTGGATACTGAATCTTTTTAATTTCTTCTGAGGTGTCATGCCATGCTTTATGGGTAAAGTGCGTGTCTGTAGATACTGAGTAAATTTCTACACCCATTTTTTGGAACTCGGCATATTGATCGGCTAAATCTGCAAGTTCAGTTGGGCAAACAAAGGTGAAATCCGCAGGGTAGAAAAACACCACTGACCATTTACCAATAAAGTCTTGCTCAGATACGTCAATAAATTGACCATTGTGGTAAGCGGTTGCGTTAAATGCTTTGACTTGGATATTGATTAAACTCATGGATGACTCCTCAATTCGTTTCGGGGATTGCTTATCTTGTGTAGCTAGAATACGAAAATCGAAAGAATCGGTAAAACAGTGTTTTTTTATAAAAATAATCGGATTTATGAATTATAAATCCTATCATAGTTTGAAATTTAATCGAGAAAATAGATATTTGCTAAATATCTGCATAAAAAACCCTTTGTCGAAACAAAGGGTTTGGATGATGATTTTCCATTTTAAATCAAATGGCTATCTCTAGTATGTCTCAAAACGGCAAATCATCATCTAAATCTGCAGGTGCGGTTGCAGGCGCAGCTTGTGGCTTCGGTGCAAAACCACTTGGGTTATTGTTGGCATAGCCACCACCCTGATTTTGGTTAAAACCGCCTTGATTTTGATTCGCATAACCTGTGGCTGGAGCTTGGTTCTGATTGCCATAACCGCCTTGGTTATTGTTAAAACGTGGTTGAGCAAAGCCACCATCTTGCTGGTCAGATTGTCCACGGTTAGCAGAGTCGAGCATTTGCATTTGATCGCCACGAATTTCAGTGGTGTAACGCTCTTGACCATTTTGGTCTGTCCACTGACGCGTACGCAATGAACCTTCAATATATACTTTAGAACCTTTGCGTAAATATTGCTGTGCAATCTCGCCTAAACGGTTATGTAAAACAATGCGATGCCACTCTGTTTGCTCTTTACGCTCACCTGTGTTTTTGTCTGTCCAGACATCACTGGTTGCGATAGAAAATTGAGTGAGAGAACCACCATTTGGGAAAGTTTTTGTTTCAGGATCACGACCTAAAGTACCCACTAAAATGACTTTATTTACACCACGCATTAGACGTTTTCTTCCTATTTGTTTCTATTATTTACTTTATAAGAGTTATGCTTAAATGGCTACCTCTTTCCCAAACAAGTGCGTTAATTGTTGTCGCGCAGCATCATCAATTTGCTGTTTATCCACTTTCACATAAGCCACTTGCTGGTCAGACATCACCACGACCTCTTCAATACCACGAATTACCAAAAGTTGAGAAGTCCATTCATCTGTTTCTCGGTTCTCAGGCAAACGCAACACCAAAGACGAAAGATAGCGCGGCTGCGCCAATCCAAAACTAACGAATAGCCAAATTATAGCAATCGCGGTCAAAATACTCCAACCCATTGCGGTGTGGTTGAGCATCAATAATTGTCCGCCAATCATCCCACCAAAGAATGCACCCAAAAACTGACTGCTGGCATTTACACCCATCGCGGTGGCTTTAGATTGAATTGGTGCAGCCTTTGACAACCACGAAGGTAATAAGGCTTCCATAACGTTAAAGGCAATAAAGAATAAACCCAAACCCAATAAAAGGATGTATTTCGATTCAAACCCGAAAATCAGCACCAACAGCCCTAAAATAATACCTGCAATCGCGGTCAGGAAAATGCCACGCATTTTGCGATATTTTTCTGCCAAAACAATGCTTGGAAATGCCACGAACAGACTGACCAACAACAATGGCAAATACACCCAACCATGATGCTGCAAAGGAATATCGGCAAATTGGATTAATTGCGAAGGCACATAAATAAACATGGCAGTCAGCAATAAATGTAGGGTAAATACCGATACATGCAGACGGTTTAAATCGCCCATTTTCAGGACTTGCTTTAACTGAGTGATATAGCCTTGCTGAAAATTACGATGATGACGCGTGACTTTAGGCACCAATAACAACATGAGAATCGCTGCTAGTCCCATCACTGTGGTGACCCAAAATAACCCTGAAATACCAACCCAGCCCGTAAGCCATGGCCCTAAACTAAAGGCCACCACAAAGGACATACCGATACTCATCCCCATCACCGCCATGGCTTTCATGCGGTTTTCTTCGCGGGTCACATCGGCCAGTAATGCCATCACCACGGCAGATACTGCGCCACCACCTGCAATGGCACGACCAATAATCACGCCATAAATGGTGTCAGACATGGCTGCAATTGCACCACCCAAAGCAAACAGTAATAAGCCAAAAACCACCAATGGCTTACGGCTATAACGGTCTGCAATTAAGCTAAACGGAATTTGTAAAATGGCTTGGGTGAGTCCATAAACACCAACGGCAAGACCAATCAGTGCAGGAGTTGAGTATTGATATGACTGCCCTGCTACTGAAAATACAGGAATAATCATGAACAGACCCAACATGCGCAATGCAAAAATACTGCTTAAAGCAAAGGTCGAGCGGCGTTCTAAGGCATTCATCATATCAATCGACTAAAACTAAATAATTTTGAATTTGCAGATATCCTACAACATTCAGCTTAAGGATGCTGATTTTTCCCGATGTTTATTCAACAGACCCTACTTTTTCAATAAAAAAGGGCGCAACGTTGTGCACCCAAATTTATATTTTATACAGTCTTCATCACCGTATTGCTCTGTGATTTCGCGGCAATACAGCAACGGGCATCACCATAGCATTAACCCGCTTTTGCCTGACGTTTTTTAAATTGAATAGATGCAATCACCGCCCAAACAATAAAGGCAACACCAATTAAACCTGTCACCACTTCTGGCACATGCAAGCCTGTACCGCTGGCAATCATAATAAAGGCCAACGCACCAATCGCATAGTGCGCACCGTGTTCAAGGTAAATATAGGCATCCAACGTGCCTTTTTCGACTAAATAAATCGTCATCGAACGCACGAAAATTGCACCAATCGCCAAGCCTAACATGATGATCACCACATCAGAGGTGATTGCAAATGCACCAATGACACCATCAAAACTGAACGAGGCATCTAGCACTTCCAGATATAAAAAGCCCCCAATACCCGCTTTCACCACGCCTGTCGGTACGCCATTTTCGTCATGACGCACAGCATTGCCCTGTTCATCGACCTCTGGTTCACCGCCCAACATGTGACTCAGCACTTGTACGCCAATATAAATCACGATGCCCCAAATACCCGCCATCGTCACCACAAGGCGCTTATCTTCCACCACATTGGCCGCCATGATTAACAAAGTCACTAAGGCCAAAAATACCGACATGGCAGGCACGCTTGCCAGATTGCTCAAACGACGCTCAAACCATCTAAACCAGTGCGTGTCTTTTTCATCATCCAAGAAAAAGTTTAGGAAAACCATCAACAAGAATGCGCCACCAAAAGCAGCAATTTCAGGGTGATGTGCCATCAGTTTAGCCGAATATTGCTTCGGATCATTCAATGCCAGTTGCACCACTTCCATCATGCCCATATCGGCAGTGACCGCCACAATGACCACAGGGAAAATTAAACGCATACCAAAAACTGCAATGATAATCCCCACGGTTAAAAACAGCATTTTCCAGAAATGATCCCAACCGCGCAGCACTGACGCATTCACCACCGCGTTATCAAACGACAACGACACTTCCATAATCGCCAAAATTGCGGTAATGGTTAGTGCGGTAAGCATGGTTTGCACACCTGCTTCTGGGCCATGGGTATAGCCCCAGTATGCAGATAGCGCAAGACACACAATCGAAAATACGATTGAGAAACCAAAATGTTTCATCATGAGAAACGACCTATCACTATATTTTGATCTGAACTTTTCATCTGCCGAATCTGTACCATCAACGCAAAGTACAGTTTTGATTAAGCTTTAACAGATACAAAAATTCTGAAAATTGAATTGCCCGAATTTTAAATCGGACAAAAACTGAGAATGTAAAATTTTATGCTGCAATTATGACGCTTTTTCCTCAACTTCGGCAAAATTCTTCGTATGATTTTTGGTTTCCCGATCAGATACCGTGAAAACCGTGTTTTTCATTCCCAAACTGCTATAGTGAAATGCAACGACATATTAGGAATTTAGGATGCGCTTTTCTCAAGACGCTTGGCAACGTAACCTTGCCCTTTATCACAAGACGCTCGCTTTACCATTTAATCAGGAGTTGGCACAAGGCACCTTAAGTAAAGCTGCTTTTGCACATTATGTGATTCAAGATTCACATTACTTAATTGCCTACGGGCGTGCACTGGCAGTCTGTGCGGCTAAAGCTTTTGATGCAGATGATATTATTCAGTTCGCAGATGCCGCCAAAATCGCAATTGTGGTGGAACGTACCTTACATGACAGCTTTATGCAGGAGTTTGATATTTCCAAACAGGAATTTGAAAGTACTCCGCTGACCCTTGCCTGTCATCACTACACTTCTTATTTAGTCGCAACCGCATGGTCAGAAAGCTATCCTGTGGTATTGGCATCACTACTGCCATGTTTCTGGATTTATGCCGAAGTTGGTAAAGATATCGTCAATAATTCTGCACCGAATAATCCGTATCAGGCATGGGTCGATACCTATTCGGGCGAGGAATTCCACACCGCAGTCAATAATGTGATTCAAACCATAGACCGTGTTGCTGCGCGCTGTGATGCCGATACCCTTGAAAAAATGCACCACGCCTACACCAAAGCTGCAGAACTGGAATGGTTATTCTGGGATAGCGCCTATCATCAACGTCAGTGGCCGGGTTTAGATCAAGCTTAACGGCCGCCCTCACGCACCGTATGGGGATCACTCCATACAGTGCGACAAGCCATGACCGATAAAGCATGAAAAATAACACTTGAACAATTTTCATGCGCTATCATATATAGGTTTTTCATTTGCAAAATATCGAGAAGTTTTTATGAGCCAAAGTCATATCCGTATTCGAGGTGCACGTACCCATAACCTAAAAAACGTGAACCTTGATATTCCACGCGATAAATTTGTGGTAATTACGGGTTTATCTGGTTCAGGAAAATCTTCACTGGCGTTTGATACCCTTTATGCCGAAGGACAGCGTCGTTATGTCGAATCGCTTTCTGCATACGCACGCCAGTTTTTATCGCAAATGGAAAAACCTGAAGTCGACTCGATTGAAGGTCTAAGTCCCGCAATTGCCATTGAACAGAAATCGACCAGCCATAACCCGCGTTCAACCGTGGGTACCATTACCGAAATTTACGACTATTTGCGTTTACTGTATGCACGTGTCGGCACACCTTACTGTCCTGAACATGATTTACCAATGGTGGCGCAAACTGTTTCAGAAATGGTCGATGCTGTAAAAGCACTGGAAGAAGGCACTGCCTTAATGCTACTCGCGCCTGTGATTCGTGAGCGTAAAGGCGAATATGTGCATCTGTTTGAACAGCTACAAAGTCAGGGTTTTGTACGCGCCCGAGTTGATGGCGAAGTCATGGACATTGACCCACCACCAGAACTCGATAAAAAGAAAAAACATACCATTGAAGTGGTGGTAGACCGTTTTAAAGTCCGAGATGATTTGGGCAACCGTATTGCCGAAAGCTTTGAAACTGCACTGCGTTTAGGTGGCGATTTAGCCATTTTATCGTGGATGAATGCGGAACAACCTGATCGTATTTTTTCGGCCAAGCACTCTTGCCCGCAATGTGACCGTGCCGTGGCAGAACTTGAACCGCGCCTGTTCTCATTTAACAACCCTTTTGGCGCTTGTCCAACTTGTGATGGTTTGGGGACACGTAGCCATTTCAGTGCGGAAAAATTGATTCCAAACCCTGAACTGTCGATTAGTCAGGGCGCAATTCGCGGCTGGGACAGACAGCGTCCGTATTATTACAGCATGCTGGAAAAAGTCGCGGCACATTATGAACTCTCACTCGATACGGCATGGAATCAGCTGGACAGCGTGACACAAAAGAAATTCCTGTATGGCACAGGTAAAGACAAAATTGACCTGAGCTATACTGATGAACGTGGACGCCACCATAAACGTGTGATTGCGTTTGAAGGCGTGTTACCGCATTTAGAACGTCGTTACCGTGAAACCGAAAGTAATTATGTACGTGATGATTTGGCGCAGTATTTATCTAATGCTGCCTGTGATGCCTGCGGTGGTTCACGTTTAAATGAAATCTCTCGTAATGTCCGCGTGAAAGACAAAACCATTGCTCAAATTACCCAAATGTCGATTGGCGATGCCGAAGACTACTATCAAGGCTTAAATCTTGAAGGGGCCAAAGGTGAAGTCGCAGATAAAATCTTTAAAGAAATTCGTGAACGTCTGCACTTTTTAGTGTCGGTGGGTTTGAATTATTTAAGTCTGTCACGCTCCGCCGAAACTCTTTCAGGCGGTGAAGCACAACGTATCCGCTTGGCATCTCAAATTGGTGCGGGGCTTATGGGCGTGATGTATGTGCTAGATGAACCTTCAATTGGCTTGCACCAGCGTGACAATGATCGCCTGTTGGAAACCCTGATTCGTTTACGTGACTTGGGTAACACAGTGTTAGTGGTAGAACACGATGAAGATGCGATTCGCGCTGCCGACCATATTATTGATATTGGCCCAGGTGCAGGTGTGCATGGTGGACATATTATTGCCGAAGGCACCTATGCAGAACTGGCCGAACATGCAGACTCCCTAACAGGGCAGTATTTATCGGGCAAATTAAAAATTGAAGTGCCGAAAACGCGCACCCAACCGCCACATCCCGAACAACAAATTAAGCTAATGGGCGCAGCAGGACATAACCTGAAAAAAGTGGATCTCACTTTGCCTTTAGGGGTAATGACTTGTGTCACAGGCGTGTCGGGTTCAGGAAAATCCACCCTAATTAACCGTACTTTGTTGCCTTTGGCTGCAACACAATTAAATGGCGCAACTACATTAACCGCAGAAAAATTCGACTCGATTGATGGTTTGCAATATTTAGATAAAGTGGTGGATATTGACCAAAGCCCGATTGGGCGAACGCCACGCTCGAACCCCGCGACCTATACAGGCTTGTTCACTCCAATTCGTGAGCTGTTTGCGCAAACCCCTGAAGCTAAAGCACGTGGCTATGCAGCAGGACGCTTCTCCTTTAACGTTAAAGGTGGACGCTGCGAAGCTTGTGAGGGTGATGGCATGATTAAAGTTGCCATGCACTTCTTGCCAGATATGTACGTGCCTTGCGATGCCTGTCATGGTAAACGCTATAACCGCGAAACTTTGGAAGTCAGTTATAAAGGTCGCAATATTTCTGATGTTTTGGAAATGACCGTTGAAGATGCCATGCATTTCTTTGATGCCATTCCTGTGATTCATCGTCGGTTGGAAACGTTAAATCAGGTTGGCTTGGGTTATATCCGCCTTGGTCAATCAGCTACAACTTTATCTGGCGGTGAAGCACAGCGCGTAAAACTGGCGCGTGAACTGGCCAAACGAGATACAGGCAAAACCCTGTATGTACTGGATGAACCGACCACTGGTTTGCACTTCCATGACATTGCCAAATTGCTCGACATCCTGCATGAGCTACGCAACAAGGGTAATACCATTGTGGTGATTGAACACAACCTAGATGTGATTAAAACTGCAGACTGGATTGTCGATTTAGGCCCTGAAGGTGGTGCAGGCGGTGGACAAATCATTGCCGAAGGCACACCTGAAACTGTCGCAAAATCTAAAGTTTCACATACCGCAAAATTTTTAAAACCCATGCTGAAAGGCTAAATAGATTATTTCAGTTTTTAGCCCATCCAACTTTAAATACAGATTCAGCACAAAACCTGTGCTGAATCTTTCACTCTAGGCTTTTTATCATTTCGGAATGGGATCACTTACTGCAACTTACCCACCAGCAACGGCATTGCGCCCACGTGCTTTGGCTCTAAATAAGTGTTTATCGGCTTTTTCCAACAATCTGCTCCATGACGCAGCACCTACCGCCACGCCAGCACTGACTGACACTTGAATATAATCATTCAGTTCTGGAATAAAAATTTCTTGATTTACAATATGACAGCGCAATTTATCTGCCAAATACAGCGCCTCAGTAAATTCTATTTGCTCAATCAAAACCAAAAATTCATCGCCACCATAACGCACCACCAAGTCTGAGGCACGGACATGCGCCTTGAGTGTATCGGCAATACATTTTAAAGCTTGGTCACCTACCACATGCCCGAAGGTATCGTTAATGTGTTTGAATTTATCCACATCCATAATAATCAGACCAGTTTTGCTCAATTTTTCAGGTCGATGTTCTAAATATTTGATGTATTCCTCAAGCGCCAAACGGTTGGAAACACCAGTTAAGGCATCGGTATTGGCAATATTACGCAGCTGAAATTCTAAAATATCACGTTGCTCTAGGCGTTGTTTTAGTTTTTGAATAGCCTCCAAGAGCGTTATCTTGTCTGGATTTTGCGTACCTTGAGCTTCATCTTCATAAGCTGCCAAACGTAAAATTTGGCTGCGTGCCTGAATTAAAGGAATAAAGACCTTTGAGCGCGCATAGACCATGGTGAAAATAGCAGCCAATAACGAAATAATTGACGCTACTAGGGTTAAAATGAAAATACGCTGAGCTTGATGATAATCTTTGTGCGCAACCTGCAAACTGTGCGCTAATATAAATGACTGCAAACTGACCACAGTGTTGAATTTATCCACCATTTTTTGGGTGAGTTCAGTGCCTGTCAATGAATAGGGTTGCCCATCAATACTTTGCTGAATCAATTGATTGACGATAGGAATTCCATCATCCAGAAACTCCTTTTTAATTGATCATGCAAAATATTATATTCAGGAATTTTATGTGCTTCAGGCAAAATGGTATGGATTAAATCCCACAAATAATAAGCTTGGCGTTGGGTTTGCAAAGAGCTCGCCAAATTAGTTTCAGGAATTTTTTCAGCAAACGTTACCGCGGCAATAATATTGGATGCCACCCTTCCCGCTTGATCACGCAAATCTGAAAGAACAAAAATCACACTATAATAGGTCGATACCGATGAGTCTTTTGCCACTGAATCGAGCATGACGTGTTTCAGCACATGCTGAGAACTGTCCCATGCCGCAAACATTTTTTGAATCGCATGATCCATCTGTTGAGAGCTACGCAAATGCTGTGGAGTTGCTGCATATTCATCGACCGCCTGACGCCCTTGTTCTAAAGCGGTCTTTAATTGATGCGATAAATGATGCGCATGGATAATAAAACCTTCTTTTCTTAAAATATTGATGGTCTGTTCTACTTGTTGATCCACGCCAGCACGGTACGCTTTCAGTTCTTGTAAATTTTGCTGAAATTCAGCTGCTGAACTCGACATGACTTTATTCGCAGGCGCTCGTTCACGCGAAATACTATTGGTCAGTTCAGCCACTTTGCCTAATACGGAAATTTCAATTAAAGCACGTTTTGTTTTTTGATAACTCTGATAACTATTCACCATCAGAGGAACGCAAATAAAAAGCAATGACACGATAATAATGATCATCGAGATCAACAGTCGCTGACTGATATGCTCTGTGCGCAATTTCATCATCATGCTAAGTTTCACCTACGTCATTATAACTGTGCAAAATCGTGGACTTGATCACTTAATCGGCGACTATATTACATGAGCAATCTTTAAATTACTTACAAAAAAGATAATTAATTCACTTATATTTTAAAGCCGTCTAACTAAGTCATCTCATTCAAGAAAATTTCTAAAAGCATGCCCTGCGCCGACTTACCTAAAACAACAAATACAAAAAATAATGTTTCAGCATGCAGAAAATATTTTACAGATGCAACATTTGGGTGCATAATGCACCTCATTAGGGCGAGTTTAGTTTTTCCTCAGCAGTAAACTAAATTTACCCGCAAATTTTGGCGAAAAATCCCAGTTTTTGAAAGAAAACTGGGATTTTTTTATGGGTTTTGATCATATCACACCCTCATACTGCACCATATCGGTGCAATTTTCGCAAAACCATTTGCGTTTTCACATGCAAAAAAAACCCAACCTTGGGGAAAGTTGGGCAGATAAAAAGCAAACAATTATGGAGAATCAGATCGCACTACTGGATGAACCAAGCTTAGGATTTGATGGTTAAATTATGAGATAAGTCACATAATTTACAAACCCGACTTAAGTAGTAGGACTTCATGGTGGAATTATGAAATAAATCACAGTTTATGTAAAGCCCAGTCAACTAGTCTGATTTATTTTTATACAAATAGTCAAAATTAATGTGATTAAATTCACATTATGCCGACTATTCCACTCAAATTTATTCTGAACAGACCCTATTTTTAGTTTGTTTTTTATCCAAAAATCATGATTTCACCCTAAAACAGGTGAATTTTTCCGTTATTCTTCACTCTCCAAGAATTATTATTACAGATAATTTCAATTAAATTTATCGATTAACCCAATTAATGCTTTGCTTATTATTTCTACTTTTGTTGCAAAAACGAACATATCGACTTGTTATCCATACAGTTTTTAGGTTGACAGCAAAAATTTTATTTGAATATTTTTTAAACACCAAAGTCAATTGGACTTAATTCTTAAATAAAGTCCTTTTAGTTCATTGATTTAATAATTTGTTACACTAAAATGATCAATGTTTCATCCATTTTTAACAAAACTGGTAACTATCATGAAAAAAACTCGGTTTAGCCACTGCATTATTATTAGCCATGACCGGTGCTCAAGCGTACCAATTCGAAGTTCAAGGTCAATCTGAATACATCGACAATACAGTAAACGATAAGAATTTCACTGGTGCTGTTCAAGGTACTTACTACTTCAAAAATGTTGATGCGACTAAAGGTCCATTGGCTGAAGCTGCATTCTTAAACCAAGCGTCTAACTTCTCTTTAGCATACAACTATGGTGAATATGACGAAGATGGTTTAGATATCGTTTCTCACACATATGGCGCTAAAGCTGAAGCGTATGTACCAACTCAATTGGTTCCAGTTTATGCAAGTGCAGCATATAGCCATACAATTAATGACAGCAAAAATAACCTTGAGTTTGATGACCAAGGCGACCGTTATGCCTTAGAACTTGGTGCAGTAGTAGCGCCGAACTTCTTAGTTGCTGTAGGTTATACAAGCGTTGCAGACCAAACTTCTTATGATGCTTTCAACATCCTTGCTAATGGTGTTGCTAAAGCAGCACTTGAGTCGGGCACAATCAATCAAGATCAAGATGCAATCACTGCACGTACAAAATACGTAGGCGCAATTGACGGCACCAATATGGCTGTTGGTTTTGAAGCAGGTCTTGTATATGGTGAAGATACTATGTACAACTTAAAAACAGATCTTTACTTAACACCAGCGCTTAGCGTAGGTGCTTCTTATGTAGAAACAAGTGCTGACTCTGTTGTCGATTCTGCTTGGGGCGCGAACGTAAACTACTTCATCACTCCTGCAGTTGCAGTTGGTGCTAGCTATGTAAATGCGAATGCTGTAGGCGAAGCTGTTGACACTCAAACTGTTGGTGTAAACGCTAAATTCCGTTTCTAATTTCACATTAGACACTGAAGTTAAAAAAGACGCTCATCTGAGCGTCTTTTTTATGCCTGAAATATGTCATGAAAAATTTGAACTGCCGTTTTACTCAGATGAATCATCATGGTGATGATGCGGTAGGTGGCGAATGTACTGCAATGCGATTAAACGTGACACGATCAATGCCAAATACATTACTCCACAGAACATTTGCAACATGGCAATCACCCGTGCTTCGGGACTGATCGGTATAAGGTCGGATAAGCCTGTCGCGGACTGCAAACTAAAACTTAAAAACAGTAAATCAAGCCAGCTTTGCAAACCTGCAGCATTTGGGTTCTGAAAACTTTGCGGAATCAAAATTTGACAGATGCTATATAAAAAAGCAAAACCCCAAGCGATTAAGGTAAATACCGCTGCAGCAGCAAACAACTCATCTTTGGTTAAGTAACGGTCATGAAACATATAGCGCAATAAACCATAAGCGGCACTAAAATAAGCTGCAGCTTCACAGGCATGACTCATCACCAGAATAAGTGGATGCCGCACACCCAGTAAAATAAAGAATGAAAAGAACAAAGCCGCATACACAAAACTTAGCCCCAAAACACTCAACATTGGCGTTTGTCGAATCACTTTGGCGATGAGCAGCAACACCAATACCCCTACCATCCAAGTGATGACTTTATAGGGCATATGGTGATGCGCAAAGAGTGAGAGCAGCAAAATCACAAACTGCAAAAACAACAGCCATGCCGAAGGCAAAACCCGAAACTTTTTCCAGACATTGTCTAATATGTACATATATCTGCTGCCTATTCTTTTTATATTGCATCCAACATAGCAGCTTATTTGCGCATGCAATGCAATCTCTCTGTATCAAAATTGCATATCTCAATAACCGTATCCACAAATGCTCAAAATATTTATCGGCATGCTTGCTCAAGCCAACATACAGGCATAAAAAAAGTCCCATGACTGGGACTTTTTTGAGGTGTTTCAGACCTTAGTGGTCAGATGCACCAGAGATACCAATACCTGTTTGTGAGCGTACGAACTGTGCATCGAATGCTTTACGTTCAGCTTGTGCTTGCGCAGAGTTATCTGTAATAGAGAAGAACCAGCAGCAGAAGAATGAAAGTGGCATTGCAAAGATCGCAGGACCGTTAAATGGGTTGATTGGTGTATCAGAAATTTGCAGCGTATCGACCCAAACTGCTTTAGACAATACAATCAAGGTTACTGCTGAAGCTAGACCAGCAACACCACCGATTACCGCACCACGAGTCGTTAAGCCTCTCCAGAACATCGACAATACCAGTACTGGGAAGTTCGCACATGCCGCTACAGAGAATGCTAAACCAACCATGAACGCAACGTTTTGTTTCTCGAAAAGAATACCCAAGATCATTGCGAAGATTGCTAAGCCTAAAGTTGCAATTTTAGACATGCGAAGTTCAGATTCAGGAGTCGTTTGACCTTTCTTGAATACGTTAGCATACAAGTCGTGAGAGATTGCTGAAGCACCAGACAATGTCAAACCAGCTACAACCGCAAGAATTGTTGCGAATGCTACCGCTGAAATGAAGCCCATGAACAAGTCACCGCCAACTGCGTCAGACAAGTGCACCGCAGCCATGTTGTTACCACCAACAAGTTCTAACTTGCCAGTAACTGCCATTTTCGCAACATCAAGGAATTGTGGGTTGTTTGATACATAAAGGATCGCACCAAAACCAATGATGAACGTTAATAGGTAGAAGTAACCAATGAAACCTGTAGCAACTACAACTGATTTACGCGCTTCTTTTGCATCTTTTACAGTGAAGAAACGCATCAAGATATGTGGTAAACCTGCAGTACCGAACATTAATGCAAGACCAAGCGAGATTGCATCAATTGGGTTAGAGGCTAACTTACCAGGACCCATAATGTTTGCAGCATCTGCCAAGCTCAAGTCATGTACTTTAGAGAATACTTGGATTGATTGCTCGAACATGTTAGTGAAGCTGAAGCCCACACCTTTCATTACCATGAAGGCCATGAAAGTTGCACCTGAAAGTAACATCACCGCTTTGATGATCTGTACCCAAGTTGTTGCCAACATACCACCGAACATTACGTAAGCCATCATGAGTAGACCCACGATTACTACAGCAAGGTTGTAGTTCAAACCAAAGAGTAGTTTGATTAACTGGCCCGCACCTACCATCTGTGCAATCAGATAGAACGCAACTACAACAAGTGAACTGAATGCTGCAAGGGTACGTACTGGCTTTTCAGCTAGACGGAACGATACCACGTCAGAAAGGTTATATTTACCTAAGTTACGTAAACGCTCAGCAATCAAGAACAATACAATTGGCCAGCCCACCATGAAGCCTAGTGAATATAGCAAGCCATCAAAGCCTGACATAAACACCATTGCGGAAATACCGAGGAACGATGCTGCTGACATATAGTCACCTGCAATCGCTAGACCATTTTGGAAACCAGAAATACCACCGCCTGCGGTATAGAAGTCCTTAGTACTCGTGGTTTGCTTCGCTGCCCATTTAGTAATGAACAAAGTTGCGCCAACGAAAATCAAGAACATAATAATTGCTGGCCAGTTGGTTGGCTGCTGTTCTGCTGCACCTAAATCTGGTCCTGCAAATGCCATACCTGACATTAATACAGTAGACGCAGCCAGTGCTTTCAATGAATTCCATTTCATCTTAGTGCGGTCCTTTCTCATGTGTAATTGCTTCAACTTCACGCATCGCTTCTTCATTCAACTGGTCAAGTTTGCCATTCGCAATTGATGAGTAAACTGCACATAAAATGAAAGATAAAACGATAATGCCCAGACCCAGTGGAATACCCCAAGTCGTCACACCACCTGAAATTGAACTCAATAAGAATTCTTTGTTATAGCCCACTAAAAGCATAAAACCTACGTACACAAACAACATGATTGCTGTTAATGTCCAGCTTAGGTTACTTTTTCTGCGAACCATTTCTTTGAATTTTGGGTTTTGTAGAATACGATCTACTTGTACCTCATCCATAACCTGCTCCTTCAAGCGCCCTGCCTTAGGCGCAAATTTTTAATTCGAATTATTTCGAACTTAAAATTAACAATGTTGGAGCCGATTTGCAATTTAGACTTTGGTCGCTAAAAAAATGATCAACCTCAGCGCAAAGGCAATGGAATAGGCTATCATAGCCCTATTGTCGATACTTTTAAGGCATCATGAACAGCTGGCTCATTATGGGGGTTTTAGCCCTCTATATCGCATTACTTTTTATCTGTGCTTTCTATGGGGAAAAACACGCCAGTCGTTTAAGCACGCGTGGGCGCATGCTCATGTTCAGCTTAACTTTAGGGGTGTACTGTTCATCATGGACTTTTTATGGTGCAACGGGCGCAGCCGTTCGTGAAGGGATCATTTTTTTACCCATTTATTTAGGGCCATTGCTGTTTGTCGCTGTTGGTTATGATATTTGGCGACGTTTAGGTCGAGTGCGACAACACCACGCCATTTCATCGATTGCTGACTTTGTTGCTGCACGTTACGGTAAAAGCGGGCCATTGGCATCACTGGTCACAATTTTGGCGGTGATTGCAATTATTCCCTATTTGGCTTTGCAATTACGCGCAATTGCGCTGAGTGCCGCAGTGATTTTGGATCAAAGCACCAATGTTGAAAGTACCACCAATGCGGTGTTATTCCTGACAGGTTTATTGGCTATTTTGGCGATGCTGTTTGGTACTCGACAAATTGCCAATACCGAACAACACGGCGGCTTAATGCTTGCGGTTGCCTTTGAGTCCTTTGTCAAACTATTTGCCTTGCTGGCTGTGGCCTTCTTCTTTGTATTTGAAGCGCCTGACAATATTCATCAAATTGCCAATGATGTTTCAATTACCTTCCATGAAGTACAGCTGTTTGGTGTGCCTGAAACCTTTTGGGTGCAAACCTTATTGGCGGCATTAGCGATTATTTGTTTGCCGCGTCAGTTTCACGTTGCTGTGGTCGAACTGCGCGATGAAAAACATATTCGGGGTGCGCGTCGCTGGTTTGCCGTTTATCTGATTTTAACCACCATCGCGATTGTTCCAATTGCCAGTTGGGCCTTGCACGCAGCTCCGCAATATTTAGCCATCCCAGATGTAGCGGTTTTGTCTTTGCCACTCAGTTATAACCAAGACTGGTTGACGCTGTTGGCGTTCTTGGGAGGATTCTCCGCCTCAACAGGCATGCTATTGGTATCTTCAGTAGCACTGTCGATCATGCTGAGTAATGACCTGATCATGCCTGCCTTGTGGCGCATGGGCATTTTCTCACGCCATGACAAGCGCTTGCCTTTGGTACTGAAATTCACCCGACGCATTTGTATTTTAGCGGTGATGCTGCTCGGCTTCCTGTTCTTCAACTTCTTTAACGATATTGATCAACTTTCTGTGTTTGGCTTGTTGGCCTTTAGTGCAGTGGCACAGTTCTCCCCTGCCCTGATTGGGGGGTTATATTGGCGTGGTGGCAGTAAACAGGGCGTTTATGCAGGCTTAATTGTTGGATTTGCGATGTGGGCCTATACCCTGCTACTTCCGACTATTTTACGCAGCCTGCCAAGTCAGTTCAGCGAGTTTACCCGTGAATTTTTATTGCTGGGACCTTTAGGCATCAACTGGTTACGCCCTGAAGCCTTGCTTGGCTTTGAATCTTTTGCCCCGCTCACACATGGGGTAGTTTGGGCGCTCGGTTTAAATATTTTGTTATATGTTTGGGTGTCACGTATTTTCCGCCCAAGTGTGGCAGAACAGATTCAGGCCGAAAGTTTCTTTTATTATGAAACCAAGCCTTTGCCAACTCAGAACATGAGCAACGAGGTCAGCTATTCACATCAGGATGTAGCGCGTTTAAAAGTAGGCGATTTAATCACACTGGCAAAACGCATTACAGGCGAATCTCCAACCCGACAAGCCTTTGAGCAGTTTAGTCAGCAAAATAATGTGGTGCTGAATGAAAATGCCAATGCCAACGGCATGTGGTGGCGTTTTACCGAACAATATTTGGCAGGCACCATTGGTGCAGCATCTGCGCGTACTTTGCTCACCACTGCCATGGTCAATAACGGACTCGCTTTAGGGCAAGTTGCGAATATTCTTGACCAAGCCTCACAATGGCAACGCTTTAACCAAAACCTAATCATGACCATGATTGACCACATGACCCAAGGCGTGAGTGTGGTAGATGAAAATATGTGTTTGGTAGCATGGAATAATCAATATCTCAAACTATTTGATTATCCTAAAGATATTGTCTATGTCGGGTGCCCAATTGCCGATTTGATTCGCTATAACGCAGAACGTGGTGAATGTGGTCCGGGCTCAATTGAAGAACACGTGCGTAAACGTATTCACTGGATGAAAATGGGCAGTGCGCATGAGTTTGAGCGCATCCGTAAAGATGGCCGTGTCATTCAAATGCGTGGCAACCCAATTGAAGGCGGTGGTTTTGTAACCACCTTTGCCGATATTACTGCCTTCCGTGAAAATGAAGCCGTACTTGAAGCACGGGTGCAGGATCGTACCCAACAATTGGCCGATGCCTTGTCCGAACAACAATTGGCTCGTGAACAAGCCGACAAAGCCAATATGTCCAAAAGCCGCTTTATTGCCGCAGCCAGCCATGACTTATTACAACCTATGCATGCAGCGCGCTTATTCAGTACGGCTTTAGAGCAAAGTATTCAGTCCGATGAAGACCGTAAAACCCTGCAACAACTGGATCGTGCCCTGCATGGTGCAGAAAGTATGCTCTCGGCCTTGTTGGATATTGCCCGTTTGGAAGGCGGTACGATTCAGCCGAAACGTCAGGCTTATCCACTGCATGACTTACTCAGCGATTTAAGCCTGCAATTTAAATCCATTGCGGCACAACGTGGCATTGAATTCCGTGTGCATGACGTACAGTTCTGGATTGATACCGACCCACAATGGATTCGTCGTATTATTCAAAACTTTGTCAGCAATGCGCTGCGCTATACCGCCAAAGGGCGTGTTGTGGTAGGGGTACTGCGTTCTGCCGAGCATCCACAGCATATTCGGATTGGGGTTTGGGACACAGGCCCAGGCATTGCCGAAGAACAACGCATTAAACTGTTTCAGGAATTTGAACGTTGTGGACATACTTCACCTTGGGGTGAGCAAGGTCTGGGCTTAGGCTTGGCGATTGTGCAGCGTATGACCAGTTTGCTGAACTACCCTGTGCATGTCTATTCGGAATTGGGCAAAGGCTCGTGCTTTATGATTGAAGTGCCGATTGTCGAAGCTCCAAAAGTAGTGGCTGCACCTGTGCAAGTGGTGCCGTTGAAAACCAAAGCCTATAAAATTTTGTGTTTAGACAATGATGAAACCATTTTGGAAGGCATGGCGACCCTGCTGAGTAAATGGGGCTATCACGTATTTAAAGCCACCGAACCTGAACAAGCAATTGAGTTGATTCAACGTGAGCACATTCAAGTTTGGTTGGTCGATCAGCACTTAAATGACGATAAAATCGGTTTAGATTTTATTCTGGAACATCGTCAAGCCGATGTACCTGTGGCGTTAATTACTGCTGACTCTGATCCAGAACTACCGCAACGCTTAAAAGAACTCAACATCGTCTTGCTGAAAAAACCATTAAAACCAGCATCGCTACGTTCTTGGTTATCGGGTCTGAAAATTTCGGAGACTTGATTCACATACCTAACTTTGGCTAATTTGGGGCGCTCATCCCACAGAGATAAAGCTGAGATGAACGCACCGACCTTGTTACATTTTCTGGTTTGGTTACATTTGTTAGTCTGATGACCAAGCTTCACTTTACATAGCGAAATATGGCTACAATGAAAATCCAACACATTTGCTGTCAATATTGACAGCGATTGACCTGATGCAGCACACCAATTGACCAAACTTTTCAAAAACACTGCCTTTTGATGCGCTACAATTCACATTAAATATCATGGTCAGATTCGCTATAGCAAAGTCTGACAAGATCGTAAGCAAATACACCCAAACTTGCTTACAATTTCTTTAATTGCCGAGTTTGTAAAGGCTTTTCTGAGCACATTGCAATACATTAGACTTTAGTCTTATACATCTATTGACTATCTGCGCGCATAACTAAGTACAAGAAATGATCAGCGCATTCATCTTCAAGCCACATCCAAACAAATTTCCTGCCCTATTAAGCGTTGATCGACCTGTTTTCACGTTTTAGGAAGAATCTCATGAATACCGTGAACCATGAACAGCAGCTCGCAGAACAAACACAGCAGCTACAGCGTCAATATGGCGTAAATGCGCTATTGCCCGAAATTCACTGGGATCGTCTGTTTCAAAACAGCAAACTCAAAGCTCCTCATCTACAAGCGCTGAATACCCTGTATCAAACCGCAGTACCCTTAGCCCTACAAGTCTTTGAAGAACTCAATTTTGATGTGTTTCGCCCTGCGGCGTATCAACCACAAGGTTTAGGTCTGTTCAACAAACTTTCAGCACAGGAGGAGCAATTACTGGATGTTTTGGAACAAGAAGCGCAAGGCTTAGATCAAAGCACCCGCCAGCATATTTGGAGTATGTTATTACGTGGTGGTGCGGTACTGGTCTTTAAAGCATGGTTAGGCAAAGTCAAAACAGATGAGGCACAACTCGATACAGCTCAATTTGATGAATTGTCCGATTTGCTGTTCATTAAAACCTCACCTTTTGAGCTGGCAGAACGCTTAAAAGTCGATGCGCATGCACCCACTGAACATATTTTTCTACTGTATGGCAATGACGTGTATTTAGACCGTTTTAACAGTCTTGAAACGGCAGCCTTATTTGTCGATTTAGGCGTGTACGATGCTGCGTTTATAAGCCTGAGAGATGACCACGTTGCAAAATACCTGATTGGACAAGGCTATGTCAGTGAGCAGCAAATTGATGAATTGCAATGTGCCTTAAATCCTTTGAATTGTGCCGATTTAAATCCAAAACAGAACTATATTGCTTAGTGTGAGTTGAAGACTTAAATTCCAAGTAATCACATCGCAAACCCCATCCTATTCCAAATAAAAACAAGGCGTGCAATAGCACGCCTTGTGGCTTATTTCATTAACAATACACGAATGAATTTTGCTTAAAACGTCACACGTTTATAATCACGATATTCAGGCTTCCAGAAATTAGCCTCAATTGCCTCTCGTAATGCCTCATCACTCATGACAGCTGCAACGCCTGCATCCATTGCTGCTTTTGCGACTCTAAATGCAATAAATTTAGACACCTGCTGAATTTCATTTAAATCAGGCAATAAATCTGCATTTGGATCCTGCAACAATGGTGAGCAGTCCGCCAGCGCATTACTGGATGCAATTAACATACTGTCTGTCACACGTGTTGCCCCTGCAGCGATTACCCCTAAGCCAATACCTGGGAAAATATACGAGTTATTGCATTGGGAAATATTATAAAGTTTGCCCTGATAGTTCACTGGCTCAAATGGGCTACCTGTTGCAATTAAGGCCTTGCCTTCAGTCCACTCCAAAATATCGGCAGGAAATGCTTCAACTTGTGAGGTTGGGTTTGACAATGGCAACACAATTGGACGCTCGCAATTGGCAGCCAAGGTTTTAATCACCTCTTCAGTAAATAAACCCGGTTGCCCCGAAACCCCAATCAATACCGTTGGCTTGGCGTTTTGAATGACGTCCAACAGAGAAATCACACCTTCAGGATTGCCCCAATGTGCAACACGGTCAGGACTTTGTGCCAATTTACGTTGGAAATCGAGCAAGTTTGGCTGATTGCTGGTGAATAAGCCAAAACGATCCACCATATACACACGAGCACGTGCTTCAGCATCGCTTAAGCCTTCCACCACCATTTGCGCCACAATTTGCTCGGCAATACCACATCCTGCAGAACCCGCGCCCAAAAAGGCAATGGTTTGATCTTTCAGCTGCTTGCCTGCCGCACGTGATGCAGCAATTAAACTGCCCACAGATACAGCAGCAGTGCCCTGAATATCATCATTAAAACAGCAAATCTGATCACGATATTTATTCAGCAAGGGCATGGCATTTTTCTGAGCAAAATCTTCAAACTGAATCAATGCCTTTGGCCAACGGCGTTTCACCGCATCGAGCACTTGATCAACAAATTGATAGTATTCCTCACCACTAATACGTGGCTGATTCCAGCCCATATAGATCGGATCATTCAGTAATTGTGGGTTATTGGTGCCTACATCTAAGGTAATGGGTAAGGTATAGGCAGGACTAATACCGCCACATGCTGTATATAAAGACAGTTTTCCAATTGGAATACCCATGCCGCCAATGCCCTGATCACCCAAGCCTAAAATACGCTCACCATCGGTAATCACAATCACTTTGACATTCTTTTTATTGATGTTTTGTACAATATCATCAATATGGGCACGGTCTGGATAGGAAATAAAAATACCCCGATGACGGCGGTAAATATCGGAAAAACGCTGACATGCCTCGCCCACAGTTGGGGTGTAAATAATAGGCATCATTTCACTCAAATGCTGTTCAATCAGGTGATAAAACAGGGTTTCATTGGTGTCCTGAATGTTGCGCAAATAAATATGCTTGTTGATGGCATCGCTAAAAGCAGAATATTGCTGATACGAACGCTGGCTTTGTTCTTCAATATTTTCAATTGCATGCGGAATTAAACCATGCAGGTTAAAACGAGTACGTTCTTCTTCAGAAAATGCAGAACCTTTGTTTAATAAAGGCAGTTCTAAAAGGCTGTTACCAGCATAGGGAATATATAAAGGACGTTTTTGCTGCAGATTTGCGGTGGTCATTGTTCATCTCATTCTAATCAGTTGCGAATGGCGCATGGATTGAGATACGCCATCAGACATTTGACTAGCTTAGCCCCTTTTGCAGTAAAGGGGGCATTTAGAAGTTTGATAACCAAATCTGAATGATTTTTATTTCTGATAACCGTATGTTTTTGAGTACGACGTTCTTTGAATCAACCTAAACAGAGAACAGATCACGATTATTTCGGTGGCTGTAAAGGTGGCATATCGACAATCAAGCTAGCGAATTTACGTACCATTGGCAAAACAAACAGCACCACTGGAAAAGCAAAGGCCCAAGAAATCATCCAGTTATTGAACCAGAGTGCAAAAAAACCATCAATCCAGCCTAAATTACGAATCATATTGATAAAGGAAATGATGCCACTCATCAAACACGATAAAAAGAAAGGAATCACCACGGTGGCCCATTTCATAGGTAACTTGGGTACATTGCCAAAAATCATTGCACGTTGCTTCATGCCATCGCCTTTTGCCTGACGTTATTGGCAGATACTATGCCATGAATTGCTTAGAGAAAAGATGATTTTTCAGGCAATGTATTGCTTTAGATCCACCCACCGCAAAATTCGATAAAGCATACAATTGCATTCCCCTAAAGCCCCTGAAATTTGCTATATTTAGCGTTTTTCTGCACATCTATTTTTCGACTCAATATGAATACGGCAATACAAGCAGCGCTCGAGCATGCAGTGCAATCCCTTCAAGCTGAAGGTGTACTCCCATCTGACTGGAACAATACGAGTAATTTAACCCGTACCAAAGACCGCAGCCACGGCGATTTCGCATCGAATATTGCCATGATTGCCTCTAAAGCTGCGGGTATGAAGCCGCGCGATTTAGCCGAAAAAATTCTTGCTGCTCTGCCTGAAGTGGCGGATATCAGCAAAGCAGAAATTGCAGGACCAGGTTTTATTAACTTCTTTTTAAATGCCGATCAACGTTTTAGCGTTTTAGATCAAATTCAAGCACAACAACAAAATTTTGGTCGCAGCCAAATCAATGCGCAAAAACGTATTCAGGTCGAATTCGTTTCTGCCAACCCAACTTCAAGCCTACACGTAGGACATGGTCGTGGTGCGGCTTACGGCATGACCGTTGCCAATTTACTTGAGGCCACAGGTGCCAAAGTTGAGCGTGAATACTATGTCAACGACGCAGGTCGTCAAATGGATATTTTGGCGACTTCGACTTATTTACGTTATTTGGAGCTGGCTGGACAAACTCTGGTTTTCCCGAAAAATGCGTACCAAGGTGACTATGTCAAAGACATTGCACAAAGCATTTTAAAACAAGATGGTGAACGCCACGTACGCCCTGTTGCAGATGTATATCACAATGTACCTGAAGATGTGCAATATGCTGCAGAACTCGATGCCGATGGCAACAAAGTGGTGCTATCGGGCGATAAAGAAAAACACATTGATGGTTTGATCTTCAATTCACAAAATCTTTTGGGCAATGACTATCGCGTATTCCACCAAGCGGCCTTGAACGCCATTTTGGCCGACATTAAAGATGACTTGGGCGAGTTTGGCGTGACCTTTAACCAATGGTTTAGCGAAGCATCATTGACTGAAAAAATTGATGAAGCCCTGCAAACCCTAGACCAACGTGGTTATCTATACGAAAAAGACGGCAATATCTGGTTTAAATCAACTGAATTTGGCGATGAAAAAGACCGTGTAGTGAAACGCCGTAATGGTCAAACCACTTACTTTGCTTCAGACATTGCTTATCACCTCAATAAATTACAACGTGGCTATACAGACCTAATTGATATTTGGGGTTCAGATCACCACGGCTATATTTCACGTGTAAAAGCGGCAATTGACGCGCTCGGCTATGACTCGAAAAAACTCACCGTGCTGTTGGTGCAGTTTGTGAGCCTATGGCGTGGCGGTGAGATGGTGCAAATGTCATCTCGCTCGGGTCAATACGTGACCTTACGCGACTTGCGCAAAGAAGTTGGTAACGATGCTGCGCGTTTCTATTATGTGATGCGTAAATCTGAACAACATATTGACTTTGACCTAGACCTAGCCGTTTCTCAAAGTAAAGACAATGCAGTGTACTACATTCAATATGCACATGCGCGTATTTGTCGTATGCTCGAAAAAGCGACAGCATTACAGCTCAATTTTGATGCTGCCGAGGCACGTCAATTTGCTGCAAAACTTGAGCTAGATGCTGAAACTGAAATTTTAGCCAAATTGGCAGCCTACCCTGAAATTTTAGTGCGTGCTGCCAACAGCCACGAACCGCATCAGGTAGGTAACTACTTGAAAGAATTAGCTGCCTTGTTCCATGGTTGGTACAACGAGCATAAAGTGCTGAATGATGATACAGCTTTGACTCAGGCGCGTTTATTGCTTTCAGTTAACGTGCAACAAGTCTTGCGCAATGGCTTAGAGTTATTGGGCGTTTCTGCACCTGAAACGATGTAATTCACTGAGCAACGCGTTGAGGGTCACAAGACTGAAAATTGATGCTTGAGATCGTGATCTCAACACTGATGTGTTTCTCGCTTTGCAATGCTTGAACTTTGCAAAGCGATTCTTTATCTTGATCGTATGTTGCTTAAATTTATTCAGGCAACATACAAAATAAAGTGACCCAAAATAAGTTTCTGGTATTGATGACAATAAAGAGGTTTCCTCGTGTTTGGAAAAACGCAACGCGGTGTATCTGAACGACCGAATAAGCCCAAAAAACCACTAATTCCAACGTGGTTAGGCACACTCGTGGTGATTTTAATCGTGTTGTGTTTTGCTGTAGCCTTAATGCTATGGAAACCGTGGGCACCTGTACAGCCTAAAGGGCAAATCAATTCTGAGCATTATCAGGAAGATACCAACAAAGACTATCGTTTTTATGATTTGCTGCCACAGCAACAGGTTACCCCAATTCCTGAGCAAGCGGTGCCTGAAACACAGCAACAGAATACCGTAGTCATTGTTGAAGCGCCTGCTGCTGTAGAGGCGCCAGCGGCCAGCGAAGCCAATGTTGGTCTGACAGAAATGCCTGCCCCTGTGGTACAAGCCAGCTATATTCTACAAGTGCGTAGCTATACCGACCCAGATGCTGCAGATGCACGTCGTGCCGAAATTATTTTGAATGGTTTATCGGCAGATGTAGTGAAAAGTGTAGAAGGTGGTGAAACTTGGTATCGGGTGATTTCAGGCCCTTATGATTCAGCCGATGCTGCAGTGATTGCTCAGCAAACTTTGCAGCATAGTGGAATTGATTCAATTGTCGTGAAACGCTAAGCCTCATTGTTATCAATCGACCAAAATCAATTAAAAAAAGATGCCTCGGCATCTTTTTTTAGGTCTATAGAACGATGTACTCACAAAAATCATCGCTAGATTTGCATTAACTGCTGCTCACGTTCGCGTGCACGCTGAAATGCAGGACGCTGTTCCACGCGTGCCAAATAAGCCGCAATCTGTGGATAATGATGCCCGGTACGGCTTTGCAATGCTTGGAGCGGGAAACCCATTTGAATATCGGCAAAAGAAAAATCCCCTGCAAAATAATCATGTTTGCCCAAATAATCTTCTAAATAAGCAATATGATCTTTTAAACGAGGCTGAATAAACCCTGCTTTAACACCTGCAGTAATTTTTTGCGCCATTGGTCGAACTAACCATGGCACATGCTGCGGCACATTGGTCATCACCAATTGCATCACTAACAATGGCATTAGCGAGCCTTCGGCATAATGCATCCAGTATTGATATGCTTGCTGTGCTGAAGCCTGCTGCGGTTTAAACTGCCTTTGCGTATCATAATGCTGCTGCAAGTACTCCAAAATGACTGCAGATTCTGCAATGGTCTGCTCTGCATCCGTCAAAATTGGTGCTTTACCCAATGGGTGAATCAGCTTCAATTCATTGGGCGCACTTAAATTGGGCTGACGGTGGTAAAACTTGATTTCATAGTCCAAACCCAGCTCTTCGAGCGCCCACAAAATGCGGAAAGAGCGGGATTGATCAAGGTGGTGTAAAGTAATCATAAACGTCCTATTTTGTTTTTATTACATCTGTTTTAAGTGATTGTTATATCTTCTGTTTCACGCAACATTATAAAAAGGCATGTCCTGCATGCCTTTTTATAAGAGACGGATTCAACTCTAGGTTTAACCCAATTCAGTACGAATTTCCACACTGCGTAACAAGGTTTTCGTCACAGGTGTTTTTTGACAGATATTCAGTACTTTTTGCTGTAATTCTGCATCTAACGCTGCTTCAGTTTGCACACGGCGTTCAATCCACTCCTGCCCTTCCTGATTGGTAAAGAAGTCCGCCTCGACCTGAATTTTGCCAAAATCCAAACCCTTATGCTGTGCATACATACGCAAGGTAATCATGGTGCAAGCGACCAAACTGCTACATAACAGATCATAAGGTGCAGGACCTGCATCTTGACCACCTAACTTTTCAGGCTCATCTACCTTCCATTGGTGCTGACCACTTTGAATCTGGCCTTGCCATGCTGTGTCTAAACTGCGTACCTGTGCTGTGCCAATCTTGGCCATAAGATGCTCCCTATAGATTGATATTCCATCATTTATTTTGATGCACGCATTTTTGCGGGGAAAGTCGGTGCTTCTAAACGTGGTCCATCGTAGTCTGGTATTGTGCCAAAACGAGGATCATGATTGATCCATTGCTCACGTGCAATGCTTAACTCTTCTTGGGTACGACCGACGAGATTCCACCACAACAAAATTGGCGACTCAAAAGGTAATCCGCCCAATAGCAACAGACGCGCACCCGCATGTAAATCTAGCTGAATTTCGGTTAAGCCCGGTTCAAGCACCAGCATATTTTCATCGTTTAATTCATGCCCATGCACAGTGGCTGTGCCTTCCAGCATCATCAAACCATATTCAAACTTAGGATTCAGCGGCAAACGGGTTGTCGTGCTAGTTTCACTATAAATATCTACCCCTAGCAACTCACTATGTACCAATACTGGCGAAGTGGTATTTAAAAACTCACCGACTAAAATGGTAAATTCCACTCCATCTTGCTGAACCACAGGCAGGTCAGGGTAATGATCAAAACGTGGCGCCATATTGCGCTGATCATCAGGTAAAGCAATCCACAATTGCGCTGTATGCATGTGTGTTTCGGTGTCGGGAGCAACTTCGGTATGTGAAATACCATAACCCGCGGTCATTAAATTAACCTGTTTGGGACGAATCAATTGCTTAGTACCCAAACTGTCGGTATGCATAATGCTGCCTTCAATCATCCAGGTGAATGTTTGCAAACCAATATGTGGATGCGGCCCGACATCTAAGCCTTCACCTTGTGGAAAATTAACAGGACCTGCGTGATCTAGAAAACACCATGCCCCAATCATGCGTTTATGCCGACTCGGTAAAGCACGTTTAATTAAAGTTCCCTGCCCAATTTCAGCACTACGCAGTGGAAATTCCTGTATAAATTGCTTGACGTACTTATCACAATCGTCTGAATTGGAAAGCTCGGTATAATTGCTGTTGCTCATCCTATACCTCTTATATTTCTGTAAATTCCTTGACTATTAAATATAGTAAATCACTAACGAAGAGCAAGATGAAATTTGTTGTTCTGATTTTTATGGTTCAAACTTGAACTACACCTTAAAATATATGGCATAATTTTGACCAAAATTTAAAAAAAATAGAGAAAATACCCAAATTTAGGGAGGTTATTTTTTCTGCATTTTGCGCATAATCCTCACTATAAGTTGTCAATTTGAGTAAATATCGCTATGTCTGTAAAAGCTCGAATGGGGGAACAGACCCGTTCGAAGATTTTAAGCAATCAGGAAGCCTCAGAAAAACTTTTAAAAACAACTGAGTGTGATCTTGAAAACCGACAAGCAATTGAAAAAGCATTGCAGCACCCTGCTGCGCAACTCCCGCCGCAATTTGAAACACATTTTTATCAACACCAGAATTTACATCAGCGTCGTTATTTACGCCAAGTCAATTACATTGGGCAAATGACGTTCCTGCTGTATTTCTTTATCGATTATTTCATCATTCCAGATGTCACTACACTCTCGGCCACACTCCGTCTCAGTGCTGTTGTATTGGCGCTGATTGGCAATTATTTCTGCTTTAAATTGATCAAAGATATTCGCCTGCTAGATTTAATTTTACCGGTCAGCGCCACACTGTGCTGCGGTATTTGGTTCTATATCCTGTCGCAATCACAAAGCCCTTGGATTTCCACTTATGTGTATGCCTCGGTCATTTTTGTGCTCATGGCGAACCTATGTATTCAAGTGCGTTTCCGCCCTGCGGTCTACAATTCATTGGTCATGAGCGTACTCATGTTTTTGGGGGTGATTTCCCTCACCAATTTGCAGGATGCCTTAGTTTTTATGGTGATGTATATCCCTGTATGTTTGTTGAGTTTGTATATCAGTTGGATCAACACCCTAAATGCCCGCCATCACTTTTTACGCAGTTTGCTGGATGACTGGAATTTTCATACCTTGCAAGCCTTGGCACACACCGATGAACTGACCCAACTCAATAACCGACGTCAGTTTGTACACATGGCAGAACACAAAATTCATGCCTGGCCTAAATCTGAATCGGTCTGCTTACTAATGTTTGATGTCGACTTTTTTAAACAAATTAACGATACCTATGGGCACGATATTGGAGATCGGGTCTTACAAAATATTGCAGACATTGCTCGTAAAGAAATGCGCCGCAAGGATATTTTGGCACGCTTTGGCGGTGAAGAGTTTATCGCTCTGCTTAGTGAAACCAGCTTAGATGAAGCACTGATGATTTCAGAACGCTTAAGACAAAAAATTGCTCAGCATGAAATGTGCATTGATAAAAAATGTTTTAATTTCACTGTCTCCATTGGAGTATCCAGTTTAAAACCGCAACAAACTGACTTACAGCTGTTGATTAAAGAAGCCGACCTCGCACTTTACCAAGCCAAACAAAGCGGACGTAACTGCGTGATCAGTTATGATGTGGGAATGTCTGAGCCACCCGAACCGATTTTAAAAAAAGAAGTTAAATCTTGGATGATCTAAAGATATAAAAAAATGAGCACATTACGTGCTCATTTTTTGGGTTTTTGGGGCTAGAGTATGTTTAAAAAACCCTAGCTGCCGCAAGCATCTTGCACCCATTTTAAAAGCCGTGCTTTAAAATGGGCTCATGTCGTAAAACTGGCAAGCAGCAGTGCTGCTTGAAACCCCTAGCTGCCGCGCGCATAGCGCTTGGCGTAATTCAGGCACGAAGCAGTGCTTCGTGAAATCCCTGAATTACTCCCATTCAATGGTTGCAGGTGGTTTAGATGATACGTCATAAACCACACGTGAAACCTCTGCAATTTCATTCATGATGCGCGTTGAAATACGGTCAACCAAATCATACGGCAAGTGTGCGAAACGTGCAGTCATAAAGTCCACTGTTTCTACGGCACGTAGTGCGATTACCCATGCATAACGACGGCCATCACCTACGACACCAACTGATTTTACAGGTTGGAATACTGCAAATGCTTGAGCTGTTTTGTCATACCAGCCACTTGCACGTAATTCCTGCATGAAAATATCATCAGCTAGACGTAAAATGTCTGCATATTCTTTTTTCACTTCACCCAAAATACGCACGCCCAAACCTGGACCTGGGAATGGATGGCGGTAAATCATGCTGTGTGGCAAGCCTAAAGTGGTGCCAAGTTTACGAACTTCATCTTTAAACAAGTCACGTAATGGTTCAACCAATTCAAAAGCTAAATCTTCTGGTAAACCACCCACGTTGTGGTGTGATTTAATCACATGCGCTTTGCCTTGTTTGCTGGCTGCAGATTCAATCACGTCTGGGTAAATCGTACCTTGTGCCAAGAATTTCACGCCATCCAGCTTACGTGCTTCTTCGGCAAAAACTTCAATAAATTCACGACCAATGATTTTACGTTTTTTCTCTGGATCAACTTCGCCAGCCAATGCACCCAAGAAACGCTGTTCAGCGTCGGCACGAATCACGCGAATCCCCATGTTTTCTGCAAACATTTGCATCACTTGATCGCCTTCGTTCAAGCGCAACAAACCATTGTCTACAAATACACACGTTAATTGATCGCCAATGGCTTTATGCAACAATGCCGCAACCACAGAAGAATCCACACCGCCCGACAAACCAAGCAATACTTTTTCATCGCCAATTTGCTGACGTAATTGCTCTACGCGCAGGTCGATGATGTGTTCTGGTGTCCATAAACCGCGACATCCACAAATTTGATGTACGAAGTTAGACAGTAATTCTGCACCTTTAGCCGTGTGCGTTACTTCTGGGTGGAATTGAATACCATAGAAACGGCGTGTTTCATCAGAAATCATCGCCACAGGGCAGCTTGGTGTGCTAGCCGTAATTTGGAAGCCTTCTGGAATGCGTGCCACTTTATCGCCATGGCTCATCCAAACGTGCAATTGGTTTTCACGGTCTTGCAAGTTACCAATCAGTTTGTCACGTACCAAAATATCGACTTCGGCATAACCGAATTCATGTACTGAACCCGCTTCAACTTTACCGCCCAGTTGTTCTGACATGGTTTGTAAACCATAGCAGATACCCAGTACAGGTACGCCTAAGTTAAATACAATTTCAGGTGCGCGTGGACTACCCGCTTGGTGAACACTTTCAGGTCCACCCGATAAGATAATACCGTTTGGATTAAATGCACGAATGTCTTCTTCCGACATATCGTAGGCATACATTTCAGAATATACGCCCGCTTCACGCACACGACGTGCGATCAGCTGGCTATATTGCGAACCGAAATCCAGAATCAGGATACGATCTTCAGTAATTTGAGTATTGGTAGTCATGACAAACAACTATAGAAAGGCAAACGAATTAAGCGCGCTATTCTAGCATTTTTCCACGCCTTGCGCACACTATTCAGACAATCCTAAAAATGGCTATTTTTCTTCGTGATATTGCAGTGACCACATACTCTAAGTTTTAAAAGACTATGCATTTTCTATGGCATAAAAAAAGCAAACTTCTTGAAGATTGCTTAAATTGTTGAGCTGATGTGGAAATCAATGACTTACTTTTTTGCTTCCAAAAGATGGTCTAGACTTATTTTGCCTGCACCGTAAAGCATGATGTAGAAGAAACCGCCAGCCAAACCAATATTTTTCATAAAATTCAGCGCATCTTCTGGTGCAGCATGGAATAAAAATGCAGTTAAAAGACTAAAAACACCTAAACCCAAACCCACGACACGTGCTTGTAAACCGAATAGAATTGCCAAACCACCACCAAGTTCTAGCAAAATCACCAAAGGTAGCAATGAACCTGAAACACCCATAGCTTGCATATAGCCCACTGTTGCATCATAGCCTGCAATTTTTCCCCAACCAGATACAATAAATAAATACGCTAAAAAAGCACGTGCAAATAAACTTACAATGGCTTGCACACTTGCTTTTTCGACCACACTTTTTAACACAACATTTGGATTAAACATCAGATCACCTATATTTTTGATTCATTCTTGAAGACAAATACATCTTAGTTTTTTCAAAATTCAGGATAAATACGCATTTAAAAGACATGTTGTTGCATCTATGCAACGAAAAAGAACCGATGTGGCTGGTCTAGCATCCCTAAAATCACTGTGAAAATTATTTACCTTTTCATACTGACTTTCCGCCTGTGGACTGCTAGGATTTGAGCACACTTTCGCTTGTTTTTTCCCATGGAACTGATTGATTTTATATTACACGTCGATGAACATTTGCTCGAATTCATCACCCAATATGGGGTATGGATTTACGCTATTTTATTCCTGATTATTTTTGTAGAAACAGGCTTGGTGGTCATGCCGTTTTTACCTGGCGATAGTTTGCTGTTCGCAGCAGGCGCACTGGCTGCATCGACAGGAGTGATGGATCCGTGGATTTTGGGTATTTTATTGTTTACTGCTGCGGTACTCGGTGACACCTTGAATTACCACATTGGTAAATATATTGGTCCACGGGTTTTTGAGCTGGAATCACGTTTTATCAATAAAAAACATTTGATCGAAACCCAGAAGTTTTTTGAGCGACACGGCGGAAAAACCATTATTTTTGCGCGTTTTGTGCCTTTTGCGCGTACCTTTGCGCCCTTTGTGGCGGGTGCAGGCAGCATGAATTATAAATACTTCCTAACCTATAACGTAATTGGCGCTTTTTGCTGGATCGCGTCGTTTATTACACTCGGTTATTTGTTTGGCAATATGCCAATTGTGAAAGACAATTTCACCCATTTAATTTTCGGCATTATTATTTTAAGTGTCTTGCCTGGGGTGATTGGTTTTATTCGCCAAAAACTCAAGAAAAAAACTGCTTAAGTTGTGAAATTCTTTGGGCATGCCTGTTGAACAGTGCTGCCCTTATCCATTCAAAATAGGTGAGATGAGTGCTCAACTCACCAAAAATCTCTAAATCTTTAGAAAAAACGTGCCACCACAGGCAGCATACACACCACCAACAGCAAAGCCGAGCCTTTATATAACAGATCTGCAGTCACTTTATTGGTTTCTCGCGCCAAAACTGCTCGCCCAAAAGACATCCAAAATAACGCTGTTGGCAATAAAATCAGACCAAATAAGACATAGACCATAGCAAAGTTGGTCGGGTTATCCCACGTTTCTGTAGGAAAAATACCTGCAGCAAATAACAAGGCTTTTGGGTTTTTAAAAGTCGAAAAAAATAATTGTGCAGGGCGAATGGCAGAGTGTTTTTGACAATGTTGCTCTAAATGTGACTGCTTCCATAAATGAAAAGCCATCCAAAACACATAGCCTGCGCTTAAAACATGCAGTATATCAATTAAATAAGGCCAAATTGGCGCACTCAAATGAATGAATAACGCCCACAGACTAATGGCATACATATAACCAAAAAACTCTGCGGGAATCAGCAGACTGGTTTTGGCAATGCCTTGTTGGTGGGCTGAGCTTGCCAATAGCGCATTGGTCGGGCCAGGAATCATCAAGACCGCAATCATTGCTAGGACAAAGAGCCAACTTTCAATCATAAACACCAGAGCATGCAAATCAAAAATAGGAGCACACCTTATATGAAAGCCATTGAAAATGACAAGTTTTTCTATCTAGCAGGACTGACCCAAGGGTGTAAATAAAACAGAAAATAAAATTAAGTTTTTGTTTTTAAAATATTAGATTGAGATCAACCTTGAATTATCTTGCTACATTTTTTAAGCAATGGTGCTGCACAAATGGCAGCACCATAGACAAAATATTCGCAAATCCTAAAATTTAAGATGTTACAGGTTTGGGCTTAACAATAATCGGGCAAGCTTTAAATTTTGCTGCTTGCACAATGGCTTCTTGCTCACCTAAAAGACGTGCCAATTCTGTTCTTTTGGTATTGGATGACTGTCCCATATTGACAGAAACACTCGGTGCAACGCCCCAACCGCCACGGCTGCCCCAACCACCGCCTAAACCGATACCCACACCAACACCTGTACGTTTCGGTGCTTCAACACCGCTTTCAATATATTGCTGAATACGGTTATATTCGCTTTGTAATTGTTGGCAATTCAAAGCCTGATAATGTGTAGGCGACACATAGCTAGGTTTCACTGTGGTCGCACAAGCCCCTAGCAATAAACTACTTGCCGCGACAAGACCAATTGCAAATGTTTTCATGTCTACCTCTGTATCACGCTTGCTCAATTTCATTGAACAATGATTGATAGGCCTGCGTCAATTTATGATCTGTTGCCAAATGAATTAATGGCAAATTTTTATGATGTGATTCTTTCATCAACACCGAAGGCGGTAACATACTATTCAAAACAGGCAAACCTTCATCTTTGAGTTGCTGCACCACTTCACGCGGTAACTTGGCCTGTGCCTGATATTGATTCACCACAATGCCTTCAATTTGCAAGTTTGCATTATGGTCATCCTGAGTTTCCAACACATTTTCAATCAAACTTTGCAAAGCACGTTTAGAAAAGACATCGCAGTCAAATGGAATGAGCACCCGATCTGCAGCAATTAATGCCGACAAGGTAAAGAAGTTAAATGCAGGCGGGGTATCAATAAACACGCGGTCATATTGATCGGACAATTGTTGCAAGGCATCGCGCAGTTTGTAAATTTTATGTTTCGATTCAAGTGCGTGTGCCAAACCGCCCAATTGCGGACTCGCAGGGATCACATCCAAATTTTTAAATGGCGATTGATGCACATAGGCTTCTAAACCTTTGCTACGGTTTTTTAAAATTGAGCCTAAAGCATTGCCCAGTAAACCTTTGGATTGGTTTGCACCCAACACTTCTTCAAAGTAATTTTCGATGTTGGGTTCAAGCGCAGGCTTGTCGGCAGAATAAGTGGCATCATCACCCAATAAATATTGGCTGGAGTTGGCTTGCGGGTCGAGGTCAATCACCAATGTTTTTAAACCCTGATGCGCACTGATTGCAGCCAAATTGACGGTAATACTGGATTTTCCAACACCACCTTTCTGATTAAACACCACACGTGTGCGCATTGCCGCCCCTCTTTTCAATTTTTGTTGTGACATCATTTCAGTTTAACTGAGCTGTAAATATTCTTGCCGAATTATGTCTAACAATTCGCCAGTGCTCAAATATGTAGCCAATCTTTTGCCGATATTTACATATATTCAATGCCCGTGAGTTTGCAGCCACGAGCAACATCTACAATAAGACCTGCTGACTTAGCCGAAGCTTGGCTTTAACATCACCAAACCTAAAATGGCAAAAAATGCGACTAAAGCTAAGCCCCAACCGACACGGCGTTGAATCAACAAAATACTGTCATCTTTTTTATACGCTTTGATTAAAGATGACAGCATCACCAAAAATAAAATAATTTTGGCATAAAACCATGTTTCGACTTGAAAGTCTTTTAAAAACAAAGCAATGACACCTGTCACTACAATCAACGTCAGTGCTGAATGTTGCAATGCCACAAAGACTGTCCACGCTTTAGGATTAGGCGAGTTATTTTGTGTGCCCTTAAACAAAGTCATGGCACGTACAAACAGCACCAAAAATAATAAAGCCGCTGCAGCAACGTGAATGGTATTCAGCATTCCTAAATTTTCCATTTATTTCAATCCATTACGATGTTTTTGGTGCGTGGGCGCATTCTGGACTGCTGGTGTCTTGTCCCTGCCATTCAGATGCAACAAAGGCATGAATTGCCAATGCATGAATTTTACTTGGGGCGAGTAAGTCACCCACAGCAGCATAAATTTTTTGATGACGTTGTACGGCGCGTAGCCCCTGAAAATCTTCACTCACCATCACCACTTTAAAATGCGACTCTTTACCCGGGAAATAACCGCCATGTCCTGCAGATTCGTTCACCACCTCTAAATGGCTTGGATTGAAAACGGCTAAGCGTTGTAGCAACTGTTGTTCTAAGCTCATGCTTGTATTTCCCCGAATGGTTTTAAAAGCTCTCTGAAGTATAACGTGTTCTGTGTGATTCGCAGCATCTTGCCGTGAGGATTCTTCGATTTACGATTCGCACCACTTTTCGTTATGAAATTTAGGCTGATGACTGCTGTTTTTTCTAAAAATGTTGTTTATTTATTCAGTCAGTACAACGATATGCAAAAAATGATTGACCCTATTTTTGCATCATGTATTATACACCGCATGCGGGAATAGCTCAGTTGGTAGAGCACAACCTTGCCAAGGTTGGGGTCGCGAGTTCGAGTCTCGTTTCCCGCTCCAGATTCAAAAAAGCCCTAGTCGAAAGATTAGGGCTTTTTTCTTGTTGATTTTATTATATTTTTAAAAAATCTTCTTCCTGTGTTATTCGATTCAATAAAAAATATTTTTAATGTAATTTGTATTTTGTGACCAAGATGTGACCATGGCGTGCCCACAACAATAAAAATGGTCTCAATTAACCTTAAATGTCTTCAATCGATCACCACTTTCAGAGCTTTTTTTGAAGGTAAAAAATCACCCTATTCTCTTCAAAACAAGATGTTTTTTACCAAACGATCAAGGATTTGTGACCATTTCACTTTTTGATGTGACCAATTGTGACCAAACTAGCTATTATCATTTTGATTATTATCAATTTTCTTAAAAACCAATAAATCACCCACTTCCACATCTAATGCAATACAAATTTTATCAATGGTTTCAAAATCAATCCGTACAGATTCATCATTATAAAGTTTATGTAAAGTAGATTTATTAATTCCAGTACTTCTCACCAAATCAGCAACCTTAAGTTTCCTTTCTGCTAATAAAACTGCCAAGTTTGAAATAATCATAAAATTTCCTATTTAAATCATAAAAAGTACTTGCAACAACATAAAAATATGATAATTTATGTCTTAGGAATAATTTTTCCTAGTTAACTAGTAAAAAATATGAGGCTCTATTATGTCATATACCTATCTCACAGCCCAGCAACTGGCTGAAAAAATCCAGTACGACGCTCGTACTATTCGCAACCAACTGAAGGACAGTGTCAAATTGTTGTCAATCCAACTGACGTCACACCACTCGCAGCACATTCAGAAACGAGTCAAAGCTATGTTCTACCGCTTGTTGCAAAACATATTCAACGCAAAGAACATTTACTCACGTCGAGTAGTTTTTTCCCGAACCCATCTAGTATGAACCATCTACTGAAAAGACTTCATGTGGACTACTCTGAACATCAAAATAAAAGTGCTCTGATCTTGATGCTCGCATTTTTGACAGGCAACAGTGTGAATGAGTGGCTATATATACAAAGCAAGCGAGCTAAAAACTTAAATAACCGCCAAAAATTGATCTATAAAAATGATCAGTTCTTCTTAAACAGTCACTTTAATGTATTTGAGAACCGCAATTTTGAGTATTCAACAAGCTTGCTTAATCAGACGATCTATTTAGACATTCCAATCCCGAATCTATTCATTGAGGATCTCCGCAAAATGGATTCGGTTAGTTTCGATGATATACAGCAATATTTACGCAAATTAAGACAAGAATTATTGATTCCAAAACTGTCTGTCGTAAAGGTGAGTTCTCTACTGCATCATACGGTTCTTGCAAAAACAGGGAATAAACAACTCGCAGATTTAATCACAGGGATTGATGCCAATCAGTCATCATCTATTTCTTATTGTCATCAGAATATTCCACGATTACATGCACAATATGTTGATATTCTAAAATCACTTTGTGCAGATATAGCAAGCACATATGAAAGCTGTGTACGTTCGCTCCCTGATTCAATAACTCATTTTGGTAGTCGTAAAGCTCCAAAACCACAGGTCATTACAGAGATTTTTGCTGTATTGAAATTTAATATTTTTTCACAAGCCGAAGATGATCTAATTTCAATCTTTAATCATTATAATATCTGGCTATGGCATATCCTCCTTCTTTTTACAGCAGCACGCCCCGTTGCTGAATTCCCTGGATTTCTTAAAAACTTTAATTTAAAACGCCAAATTTTGATGGTTTCTGACAAAGAAGTAGGCGGCCGTAATGGATTCGGACGCCTCATTCCGCTTTGTTCATTTTTAGTTGAAGAGATAAAAAAATTCCTTAAATTTTTAGAATATTTTTCGACTCAAATCATGATGAGTCATCCTGCTTTAAGTGATGTCATACAACAAATAGAAACAAGTAAGTTACCCTTGCTTGGAATCATTCAAAATAACAAGTGGACACCACTAAGACCTTATACAGTCAAAAATTTCCATCCTGAATTAGGACTTGCTCATGAAAATTGGCATCGCCACACAGCTCGTGCATTTTTGACTCATAAATTTTCTGAACCTGAAATTTTAGCTCTATTTGGGCATGAGCTCATGCAACAAGAAGCAGCACATCCATTTTCCAGTTTATCGCTCTCACAATTTTCTAAAATTGCAGATGTTTTAGAGCAAATGAAAACATATTTTAAAATTACAGGTGTTGAAGCTCATGTCATCACGCAATAAAAAAATCTCAGAAAAACGCTATGCTGAAGACAGACGTCAATTCAAACGAGATAAGTCTAAAAACGACATACGAGCTGGTGCAGAACAAGAGCTCCGACAATACTTTGATGAACAAAAATTCTCAAATGAAGACTTAATTCAAGCTTATCCTGCAATTTATGAGTTTATTAAACGTAAAGCACCGAATCTTGCCTGGAAAAAATATGCTCATGAATTCTTCCGAACATATATCAAAGACCTCAATAAAAGTAATAACCTAGACCTCCCACTACCTTATCTCACCTTTGAGATGAAACGCGATGAACCAATTTTCACCTTAGATTGGATCCAAGCCGGTCATGAAATTGACATCATCCTCGAAAAACTGTGGGATTACTGGATTCTTGCTCAAGATAGTTCCGCTTTTTCTGATGATGAAATTATTGGGAATATTCTGCTTTGCTCAATGTTATACGGTGGATTAAATCAAACAGCTTCATTAAATGCTTTGCTCGAACATTTAAAAAACCCTGAAAAAATCCAAAAAATTTGCGATTTTAATATCATCTTTTTAGAGCCACTTTCTCCAAGCTATGGCGATCTATTTGTTGATGAAAAAACTATTCGAAAATCACGTAATTTTGTTCCAGATCAACTCACACGACTCTGGCTCATTCACTTCAATACAAGACAAATTCGTGACATCAGTCTAGACGTGAATGCGTATCTGCACCTCATTTTTCAAAAAATAAAACATCCATACACCAAAAAGACTTTTAAGTTTTTACGTGACTACGCCAATTTTAATTGGCTACAACTGCAGAATGCAGATGTTGATCCTGCCCTTTCACAATGTTTGTTAGAAAACACACTCACGTGTGGTTTATCAGAACATGAGTTTGAAAACTTTGCATTCCCAAAATTTAAAACTCAATTAAGTGATGAAATCGAACGAAATGTCTCTTCTACAGCCAAAGTCCTACCAGATCTCAATACGTCTGAAGCGGTAGAGAATGTGATATTTATTCATAAAAACTTGCTGAAAATAATTCGCACATCATCAACGGACCAACCTATTGCTGAACTCATTATTGATTTTTGCCTGCGTCACCAAGAGCAGTTTAATGAGTTTTCTAAACGTATTATTTTATGGCTCATCAGTCTCTATCGACCAAGTTCAGAGCAAATAAAAGAATTATCAACCACCTTTGATTTTGATACAACTCAGTACACGAAGGCATTTCAAGACAATCAAAAACTCGCAGATAGTTCAATCTATACATATTACACCCGGATCGCAGAACCGTTTTTAACTCATGCCTTACAATACTTCGATGCCGACGATGACATTAATGATCTGCTGAACAAAATCTATCAACAAATCATTAGCAATACACGACTTGCTGATGAAGCAGATCGACCTGAGTTTAAAAAATCTAAAGACCAAACAATCCGCATGTTGAAACGCTTTCACACCTTTCAACAAATTGTTTTTCAAGCAGAAGATTTCGAACTTGAATTTATTGCATCGCAAAGTAGACCTCGTGCACGCATCATTGGTCATACAGCCTTCCAGGTCATATTAAAGAAGTTAAATCAGCTCTTACATGACCAATCCATCTCAGACCATCACTATAAATTATTAAAAATTATTTATATTTTGGCTTACCGTACTGGTATGCGTATTAACGAAATACTCGGGTTACGTGTAAAAGATATCGAGGGTTTAAATCAATTTTCTATCTGGGTTCAACCTTATGGTTCAAAAAAACAAGGGAATCAACATCTGCTCAAAACGGATAGTGCGGAACGGATTGTGCCTGCATACGCTTTGCTAAAAGATGATGAGTACCAATTCTTTAGCGATTTTGTTGTTGAAAAACGTTTAGAGAACAAGAAAAGTTTATATTTGTTCAGCAACTTGAATGAAAATAAAAAACTGAATAAACACACTGTCACCGTACCCCTAAAACTGATATTAAATCAGATCTTTAAAGGGCATCATTACTCCTTTCACTCTTTTCGTCACACTGCAGCGAATCATTTATCGCTTTTACTGAACTGTGAATATGCACCACTTGTGCAAAAGCTAACCGACTATAGCGAAAACGAATATCAAAAAATTCGAGCTGAGCTACTTCAAAATCAACATGGACAAAACCATTGGTTTGTTATTGCACATCTCTTAGGACATATAGAGCCAGTTGAAACATTCAAAAGCTATATTCATTTAAGTTATTTCATAGCTGGTCAAAAACTACTAAAACATCATCCAGATATGCCTAATGAATTGGCTAAAAAAATTATGGGCCACAATGCAACGTTTAAAAATTTGCAAATAACAAATGATGAAAAAGACTTTAATTTTGAAAAAAACCAGGCCGCTCTAGCAACTATATTATTGAACGATCAAACAAAATGGCTTCAAAGTAATGCTACTGACATTTTAGATGAACTGTCGTTAGAAATAGATCAATCCCATGATTTTTTTGCTTTCTTTGTTGGAACAGAAGATTCTAAAATTTCACTTCAACGCTTCTATGAAACGCTCAATATATTGGAGACTACTAAAGATCCTAAAAGTACAGCTCAACGTATGTGCTTGCCAGAAGAACTCGTCAATTATTGGTATGAAAATGCTCTAAATTTAGCAAACATTAAATCGAAAAAAGGGAATCCTCGTTTATTTAGTATTGATAGCTCAACTCACTTAAAGCCAGCGATGCTTGATACTGATGCAGAGCTTCATGCTGTGACTTATTTTTTTGAACATCTACAGAAAATAGCTCGTAAAAATCCAGCACAAATTGAATCCGTTCTGAATATATTTTTGAATCGAGTGACCGCATCACACACAGGTATCCATTATCGCTGGAAGGATATCGATCAACTCGAACATTTTTACTCCCAAGTTAAGGCTTTATTTCCTGCCAAATTTTGGCACTTACTTGGACAAGATTTGCAAACAAAGTTAGATGCTAAACAACAGCCTCAACTTTTCAAATTAGCAAAAGCATCAACAGATAAACATCCATCAACTCAGGAAGAGTTTCCTCGTCTACAACTCTATTCAGTAAAAGATGGTCATGCTCTTGCTGCATTTAAATTTTGCTTACATCTAGCCTGTATTGGCAGACCTCGATCTCTTGAACTGCAAGTTGAAGCTCTAAAAATCACTACATGCGGTTAAATAATTTAACCGTTGCTTCCTTATCAAATAATTTAACCGTTGCTTCCTTATCTAAAGCCAAACTTAATATATCTTTAGTAAAAATTGAGTGTCTGATCAACGATAATTAAATAGTATAAACTCTATGAATTAGCAGCGTCTGAAACAGGGATCGGTCATGCATACAACATCAGAAAAAACTGCAAAACAGAAAATGATATTAGCTAAGGCAGTTTTAGCTGCTGCTGAACGACTTGGTCTTGCACAGGATCAACTAGCCTTAATACTCAGTATAGATTCGGTGAAAACTTTAACCTCTCTTGAATTAGATCCCACTTCAAAACAGGGAGAAATCGCCCTCACTTTAATCCGTATTACCACATCACTAGATGCTCTGGCGGGTGGAGATACTACCTGGATGCAGCATTTCATGAAGTCATCAAATAAATTAACTAATGGCATTCCAGTAGAACAGATCCAAAATGCTCAGGGATTGTTCTCTGTTTTACAATTGCTAGAGGGTCTTCGAGCAAAACTTTAAAGAAATTAATGCATATAAATAATTTTGTATAATATTTTCTCTGTACACGACAAATTTCACAGAACCCTTATCCTATCAGGATTCTGCTTTCTTAAAATTGCCAAAAT
>NZ_NOZT01000030.1:0-43656 GCF_002412355.1 Acinetobacter sp. YT-02 | reverse complement strand
AAAGAATCATAAAATTAGTGATTTATTTCGCCATCTTAAAGTTGGTCAAATTGAATGTCGTAAACGACGGATTTAGGTTGGTCGGGTGAAACTATATATAAGTGCACTACAGTTAGAAAATGGAAAGCTTTTACTCGTCGTTTCTCCTCAGTTTAATGCCAATGCTATTCAGGATTATGCATTACGCTGGGAAATTGAAACCTTATTCAGTTGTCTCAAAGGACGCGGGTTTAATCTTGAAAATACGCGCTTGACAGACCCTAGACGAGTGAAAAAATTGATTGCGGTGTTAGCTATAAGCTTCTGTTGGTGTTACTTAACGGGAGAATGGCAACATAATCAAAAAAAAAGCGATAATAATAAAGAAGCATGGACGACTCTCAATGAGTTTATTTCGCTATGGTTTAGACTATGTTCAAATGGCGATTCAGCGTTTAATTGGTTTTGGGAAAAAAGAAGAGTTTAAGGAAATTTTGGCAATTTTAAGAAAGCAGAATCCTGATAGGATAAGGGTTCTGTGAAATTTGTCGTGTACAGAGGTATTTTTTATATCATCTAACAATGATTGGTATGTTTCAATTGCTATTTCATTACTCATAAAAGAACCTAATCAGATCAGCATCTATCTTGGTAAATTTGGCATAACAACTTGATTCATTGCTTTATCCATGACGACATGAAAGCATAGCATAAGTTGAACTAAAGGATTTTTACTGCTGCTCAATTTACAACCAAAGCATCATTTTCAAAAACTGCCTGTAATACTTGGTACAAATATTCCACAGCAATCACGTTCATAGACTCTATCGGCTGTTTGGGCTGATTCACTTTAGGGATAACTACAGTTTTAAATCCGTTCTTTTGGGCTTCCTTTATACGTTCCTGTGCATTGGGTACAGACCGAATCTCACCAGACAAGCCTACTTCACCAAACACAGCCATATCGTGAGGTAAGGGTTGATTTTTTAGGCTCGATACACAAGCCAATAGCACGGCTAAATCTGACGCTGTTTCTGTAATTTTCAATCCACCCACAATATTGACATAGACATTATGTTCAAGAATATCCACGTTGGCTTGTTCTTTCATAATGGTCAACAGCAAAGTAAGGCGATTATGCTCCAGACCTAAAATAAGTTGTCTAGGTGTAGTTTTTGTTTCACTCACCAAAGCCTGTACTTCGACTAAAAATGGCCGTACGCCATTTCGACTCACCATGACAACAGAACCAGCTACTGCCTCACCATAGCGATCCAAGAAAATCGTGGCTGGGTTGATGACTTCCTTTAACCCTTGATCTGTCATGTCAAATACACTTAGCTCATTCACCGCACCAAAACGGTTTTTAACCACCCTGAGCATTCGATACTGTAAGTCGCTTTGTCCCTCAAAATGCAAGACACAATCAACCATATGCTCAAATACTTTTGGCCCTGCCAATTCTTTCTCTTTGGTGACATGCCCAACAATCAGTAAAGATATTCCTGCATACTTGGCAAATCGGGTTAAAATTGAGGCTGATTCTTTAATTTGTGATGTACTTCCAGAGGCCGCAGGAATAGCCTCCGTATATAAGGTTTGAATGGAATCCAAAATCACCATAGATGTTTTTTGTTCCGCTAATATCTCACAAATGCGTTCTACTTTCGTTTCTGCCATGACATCTAAGCTGTCCTGTGGCAAGCCCAATCGTTTAGCTCGCATGGCAACTTGTGACAGTGATTCCTCCCCTGTGATATATAAAACCGATTGATTTTTTGCAATATGGGTTGCTGTTTGTAAAAGTAAAGTTGATTTACCAATGCCAGGATCACCGCCAATTAATACCACTGATCCAGTGACCAGACCACCACCTAATACACGATCAAATTCTCCTATACCTGTTGAACACCTAAGTTCCTGACTCATCTTCACCATATTTAATTTGGTAATATGATGTTGTTGTCCTGCATAGCCAGAATGACTTAAACCTGCCGTAGCCCGATGTTGAGCCTTTCGTTCAACTGTTGTTTTGCTGAAACTATTGTATTCTCCACATTGAAGACATTCTCCAATCCACGTATCCTCCTCCTTGCCACATTCACGACATACATAAACTGTAATTTTAGCCATCGTAAAAACTCTACTTTTTCATCATTAAAAGCACCTTATCAAGTTGAATTTTCAATCTCAAGCAAGGCGGTGAAATAAGAGTAATTCGTTGAGAATAGAGGGAAAAAAGTAAAAAAATATTCCAAGTGAATGTATAACTAAAATAATGTTAAATGGAATAACCAATATATTTAAGACAATTCAAAATTTAATTCGATAAAACATACTGATATCAATTGACTCAATTCCCACATAAATTTATCATTCCTCTGCTGACCCACATGGTCAGTCGGTTTTGACAGACCGTTCATCTAGCGTATCAGGTTCATATTTTCTAAATATGGATTTTGTGCGAAACCTTCTCGTACCCCCTTTGCGGTAGAACGGGAGGGGGACGCTTCGTGCGTGCTGGTTACTAGATGTCCAGTCTGTCAACCCCCTTTCGTTCTGCCACCATCATTTGACAGTGATTTGGTAGAACTTCTAAGTACATCTAGGAGTAGTCACTATGACTTATCATTCTCTGTTACACCAAATCCCCATTCATTTTTTGATTGAATTCAGGCTTTTAAATTAGCTATCTGATTTTTATTCAGCCAATTTTATCATGTCATCTTAATACCCATCCGTATTGAGGTTATTACACATGCCTGTTTAATGGCTGCACAAATTCGCTGAATCAAAAACATTAAAACAATTCCAAAAATTTAAATGACGGGGGTCATCATGAAAAATTATCTCGCAATCCTATCTATCCTCTTCCTTACTGGTGTGGTATCAGGCTGTGCCAGCAAATCTGAACGTGAATTTGTTAAGGGCTGCAAAATGGGCGGTGCTGATAGCTCTACCTGTGAATGTGTCTTTGAAAAAATTGAAGATCAATATGGTGCAGATCGACTGGAAGAAAAATTTTATATCATCAGCCAAACGCAGGAATTTCAGGAAGAAATTGTGCGTTACGGTATGCAATGTATGAAGGAGTAAGCCATGCGAGCAATTGCAGGAATCATCGTTGTCATCATTGCGATTGCATTTCTGGGCTTACCTTTTATTGGATTTATGATTTTGCTAGGGCTGTTCATGCTACTTGTGAACTTTGCAACTGGGGGGAAATAAACAATGAAAGAAAACATTAAGGCATGGGTAATCGGTGGCTATTTTATTATTGGCTTCTTTTTTACGGTTTACCAGAACTTCTGGGGTCAATACAGCTACAAGTCATTCGCTTATCACATTGGTCGGGGGATCGTCTGGCCTGCGGTCATGTTCCCATCTGTAGGCAAGTTTATTGGTGGCGTAATTATCCTGATAATTATTGCATTGATAACGCTCAACTCAAGAAAATAGGACGACTTATGGCAAATATAAAATTATTTTGTATTGGTGCGTTATCTGTTGTCTTAAGCTTAAATTCAGGTTGCAATCAAAAATCACCGACAGACAATCCACCAACTACTGATAAGAATGAAAGCAATAAAAAAGTAGAAGTTCCTATCGTCACTGTAGGTCAAGGGGAGGATTTGGAAAAATTCAATGACCAGTTACCAACATCACAGGGACTTTTATCATTAAAGAAAATTGGCAATGAGGATTTTGAGCGACCTGACTTATATCTAGGCGATAAAATTATACTCGCTTCCAAAGATGTTAATGATGATCGTATCAGTTTAGTCCGTCGCTTTAAGCTCACTCAGGGAGAAGCGATCTTGGTGAGTACAGATGCTGGTGGTTCAGGCACTTTACCATCTTATTCAATTTTGTTGCTACTCAAAGGTCAAGCACCTAAATGGCTGACTAAAGATGATTTTTATAGCGAGACTGGCGATATTACTTATGCACAAAAAGGTGATGTCGTTACGATTGGCTTGGGAATCAATGATAAGGGCTTAAATAAAAGCATCGTGTTAGAAAATGGGCAGTTATTAACCAACTTATTAGAGACAGCCAAAGGTGGACTTCCTAATAACGACTGTAAATGGTTGCATGATGAACTATTGCCTAATTGTGAACAACAGCCTCCCGAAGACTGCAATGAAAATGTGATTCCTGAATCTTCTATGTCTATGGCGATCACAAGAGGTTTGGGACAAATCAGACTAAATCCTAATTTCAATGAACAATCCGTAGCAGAAGCTTGCTATCAGGCATGTAGTAAACAACCTATCCCTGATTATAAAGAGTTCAAAAAATCGGTATGTGGTGGGTAACTTTCACCATCACTTATATTCAAGGAAAGACTTATGAAAAAATTAATCATGGCAATACTTTTAAGTGTTGCAGTTCCAGCCATTGCACAAGCTAAACCAGCGACCTGTTTACTCGAAGAGGATGGCAAAACGCTATATAAAGGTAAATGTGATTTCGATCCACAAGGTAACGGCAGCTTCTTTATTAGCCATCCTAGCTTTGCAAAAAAATTAAATTTTGCAGGTGTCATGGTTTGGATTGAAAGTAAAAATGAGGTTTATGCTCAAATCTCAAAATTGGAAGGTGGGTCATACATGTGGGGTGAGGTAACTCGCTCACAGAAAGATAAAGCCTGCTGGGTTGGCAATGGTTTTAAAATCTGTACATGGGCAAAATAGTATTGTCTCTATTTTCATAATTATTTAAATTTTAAAGGAATATTAAATGAAAAAGTTTATTATCGCTGCTTTAGTTACTGTCTGTACAACTTCTGTTTTTGCAGAAGATTATTTCCTGATTAATGGCAAAAAGATTGGATTACAGGAAAGCCAAAAATCTGTAATTGCCAAGCTAGGTAAACCTAAATTTGTAGATGGTGGCGGTAATCTTAATTGGGGCAATAATTACGATGACCCTGAAATTACAGCTTCTTTTAACCAATATGGACTGAATACCTTATCTACAAGTAAAGGCTCTGTCATTATTAATGGTAAAACGATTACTATCGGTAAAGATACTCCGAATACCAGTAAGCCTAAAGTACAACATTATTGTGAGGGATTTGATGGTGGGAATAGCTTCCGACAATATAATCAATCCACTCGTGTAGGAGCAGAAGGTGAAATCTATATTTCATTTGGTACTTATGGTGATGGGAATACCAGTAATAAAACTTTGATGAGTAAACCAATCGAATCTATTGGTCTTGGTTATGACGACCCCCTCGCAGATTTTTCTTCACCAAAATGTAATCATTGATGATAAATGAGTCATCAATAAAGGTTACTCTTACAGACAAAAAAACAAGGGAAGCTAATTCCCTTGTTTTTATATTTCAATAAGTTGAATCAACTTATTGCCTTAACACTTTGCCTAAGCCCCTGTTTTATGCCTGTGGCATCTTCCATCACCTGATGAACAGATGGTGAATCAGACTGTACCTCAACAGCATTTTGCTGATCACTATAAAACTCCTCCACTATATCCAGTCCCTCCTCACCACCCACCTCAAAGCTGGCATTACCATAGCCCTGCCGTGCCACATGATCCAGAGCTTCCTGATAAAACCCTGCTGCCGAAATGAAGCTCAAGTAGTTAAGGAAAAAGTCACTATCATTCAAGTAATTGGACTTGTGAATATTGTTAAATTCTTTTAAATATTCAAATTTTAAAAACAATTGTCTTTAATTTTTAACATACATCAAGTAATTTAAATTTACTATCCATTTACACTATAAATTTGGTTATGGCTATGACAAATTCTCCTATCTTCGATAGATTGACCCAACTCATCGAATCATACATCCAAGAACATAAAGAAAGCCCACAAAAAATCCTTATTGGTTACAAAGCTTATTATGATTTGATGGGAAACACGAGTTTTGCAGAGGAAGTTACAAACTCGGCATTAGATCCCAATAAAAGGAAATACCAAAAAATTAAAATCAAAATTACTAAAGATGACTATCAACTTGAACTAGATTAACAATTGTTATAGAGAAAAGCAGTGAGCCTAATCAAGCTGCTTTTCAATCATTTGCTTTGTCTTCATCAAAAGACTTTTCTAATGCGGCAATCAGTTGCTCTCGCCCTTCTACGCCATATAGTTCAAAATTTATTGCATCAAGGTAATTTGTAATAAAAATCAGCCGACTGTTGTAATCATTATGACGGTTTTTTTCTTTAAGAAACAATTTATAGTCTACTAATAATCGATAACTGCTCCGTGTATTTCTTTTTAAGTTACCTTGCTGTTCAACTCGACCGTCCACTACTTTCTCCTCCGGTGTATAAAAGAAAAACCCACTATCGTGGGTTTATCATTTTGATTTTTATCTAGAAAATATGAAGTTATTATTTTTATGCTTCAATGTTTACTTTCTAGTTTTTCTAATCTTAGCTTATTCATTCCTTGTGACAGTTTAATGACCACATGATGCTCACAGTTAAGCTTCTCGATTCATTAAGTATCTTTGAGCAATATGAACAGGTTGATCCTGCTTAGGCTGGCATTGCACCCATGTACCATCAGCTTGAAGTTCCCATGCTCGGCGATTGTCTTTCAGATAATTATTCAAGCCATCCTCTACAATTAGCTTTCTTAATTTCTTATCCTCAATTGGAAAACATGTTTCTATACGAGAAAATAGATTACGCCCCATCCAGTCTGCACTTGCACAATAGAGTTTGGTGTCACCATCATTATGGAAATAATACACACGTGTATGTTCTAAATAACGACCTACAATTGAACGCACTCGAATGTTTTCTGAAAGTCCTTTGACCTGCGGTCTCAGACAACAAATTGAACGAATAATCAGATCAATTTGAACACCAGCTTGTGATGCTTTATATAATGCATTTATTAATTGTGGTTCGGTCAATGCATTGACCTTAATCATGATATGCGCTTTTTTACCCGCTTTACTTTGTGCAATTTCCTGTTGTATCAGTTCCATGAGTTGGGAATGCAAAGTAAAGGGAGCATGGAAAAGTTTCTTTAACTTCGCCATTTTTCCCATACCTGTTAATTCTTGGAAGATTTTATGCACATCTTCACAAATTTCCTCATCACTGGTAAGTAAACCATAATCCGTATAAATTTTGGCATTGGTTGCGTGATAATTGCCCGTTCCTAAATGCACATAACGTTTAATTTTATCTTGTTCTCGGCGTACCACTAAGATCATTTTGGCATGTGTTTTATAGCCGACTATACCGTATACAACGACCGCTCCTGCTTCCTGTAATACGTTCGCCACTTCTATATTTGACTCTTCATCAAAACGAGCGCGTAATTCAATCACCGCCGTGACTTCCTTACCATTTCTCGCTGCTTCAGCAAGAATCTTTACAATCTCAGAATCTGCACCACTACGATAGAGCGTTTGTTTAATTGCGAGTACATTAGGATCATGTGCTGCATCCCTCAGCAATTTGGTCACAGGCTTAAAACTATCAAATGGATGATGTAGCAACACATCCCCCGCTTTTAACACTTCAAAGATGGGTTTTTTACTGTATAAAGCTTTTGGAATTTTTTGTTGGTATGGCTGAAAACGTAATTCTGGCAAATCAAAATTAGAAATAAAACGAGCTAGATTAACAGGACCATCTACAAAATAGAGACTATCTTTTTCCAATTCAAATTGTTCTAATAAATAATCAGCAATATGGCTAGGACAGTTTTTATTGACTTCAAGTCTGACTGCACGTCCAAAACGTCTTGCAGAAAGTTCACCTTTTAATGCGATCGCTAAATCCTCAACATCTTCTGAAACCGTCAAGTCCGCATTTCGAGTTACTCGAAATTGATGACATCCTGTTGCTTTCATGCCAGGAAATAGATCTGAAATATGCTCTTGCATAATAGCCGAAAGCAAAATGTAGTGTTCTGCATTCCCTGAAATTTCTTTTGGGAGTTTTACCAGTCGTGGTAAAGATCTTGGCGCAGGTACAATGGCTAAATCAATTTCTCGGCCAAATGCATCTTTCCCTTCCAAAGTCACAATGAAATTCAAACTTTTGTTCGCCAGTCTTGGAAATGGATGCGCTGGATCTAAACTGATCGGTGTGACGACGGGTTGCACCTCATTAAAAAAGTAGTTCTTAATCCACTCCTTATGCTTTTCAAGAATATCTGCATGTTGGATGTAGTGAACTCCATGACCCTGTAATTGAGGAAGAATAGAATGATTTAGTATTTTATATTGTTCTTCTATCGCCTCATGTACAACCTTAGATATTTGCTCTAGCACTTCGCCTAAAGGCATTCCTTCTGGCCCTGTAGTCGCCATATTTCCAGAAATATTCATTTGCTGAATTAGGCTAGCAACTCGAATTTCAAAAAATTCATCCAAATTGCGCGAAAAAATAATTAGGAAATTCAATCGTTCAAGTAGAGGATGTTCAACATCTTTTGCCTGTGCAAGCACACGTTTATGGAACTCTAATAATGATAATTCTCGATTAATATAAGTTTCTAAGCTATGTTCCTGATCGTTTGTGAGTGCCTGCAATGATGTCATGATGTATGATTATCCCTATATAAAATTTACTAGGGTTTTCCAATGCGTACTTGCCCCTATTCTTATTCTCTAAAAACTGTGTTGCAAATTAATGACTTTCTGTACATAAGAGATTTTTTTTGATGTTTGATCCTAGCCAAAATAATGGACAGCACGTCCCTCTAAAGATAACGTAACTTTAATCTTTGGAGATTCAAGAAATGGCTATCTTGCGAAGCAATGCTTCTCAGGTGAGTGACTTTACGTATATTCAAACCAATTCAGGCTGGGTCTATACCGCCTTTATGATTGATGTGTTTTCACGAGCAATTGTTGGATGGAAAGTATCTACACGAATGAATACAGATATGGTGCTCGATGCATTGGAGCAAGCATTGCACGATCGAGGTATGCCAAAGAATGTGATTCATCATTCCGATAGAGGTGTGTAATATCTTTCTATTCGCTATACCAATCGTTTAGAAGCTGCAAATTTACGAGCATCAGTCGGTACAACTGGTGATTCATACGATAATGCTTTGGCTGAAACGGTGAATGGCTTATACAAAACAGAGGTGATTGAATATCTAAAAGCAGATTGGCAAGGTTTAGCGGATGTACAACTTGCGACACTAAACTGGGTAGATTGGTTCAATAAAAAGCGTGTACACAGTGCACTGGGTTATGTATCGCCTTTTGAGTTTGAAGCAATGTACTATGATAAGATTAAACCGTTAGGTCAAGTGGCCTAACTTAAATAAAAAGTCTCCGACAAACCCGGTACGGTTCACAGAGATTTTTAACGCCACCTGCGTGGTCAGTAAACAGCGTGTATAAAGCTTAGAGTAGTTCCAAATCTTATTTAGCATTGGAGCTAGGTCTTGCTCTTCTGTCACGGCTGCAAAGTTTCCACCTTGTGGTTTTGGTAATTCAATATCTTCAATTGGATTATATTGGATCAGCTTTTTCTTACGTGCTGATTTAAAGATTTGGTTCAGGTCTGATTTAAGGCGTTTGGCAACAGACAGAGCACCACGCTCAATGATGCGCTTAAAGACCTTAATCTCAAGGATTTCTAGGGTAAGCTGTGGAAAGGTTAAATCACCAACGTAGGGATAGACATCATGCTTTAAACGACGGATCGTCTCTTCATCTTGTTTTTGCTCTAGCTCACGTTTATACAGCCATGCTTCAGCAACGATACGAAAGGTGTTTTCTGCTTCTTTCTGTTTCTGAGACTTGGTTTCAATCCGCTCCATTGCTGGATCAATACCCTGCTTGATAAGTTTCTTATATTCATCACGAATAGTACGAGCATCATCTAACGAAACTTCAGGGTAAGTCCCCAAAGATAAATCATTACGCTTGCCAAAGAATGGACGTGTGTAATTGAATATCCAGTACTTGCTACCGCTTTGGTCAATACGCAGATACAGATTTCCCCCATCTGACAGCTTATACATCTTGTCAGGATCAGGTTTGGCTTTTTTAACTTGTAAAGCACTAAGTTTATTGATTCCACGAGTTGCCATAATTCAGACATAAAAAAATGCAGTAAGAAATAATCTTACTGCATTTTTTACTACTTTATAACTACCGATTGGCGTAGTGCGTCACGGCCTGTTATATCGCATGTTTCTAACTTTAACTATATAAATCATAAACTTATATAGTGTTAAACAGTGTCAAAAACTTGAATTTGGCGGAAGCGGTGAGATTCGAACTCACGGAGGACTCGCGCCCTCGTCGGTTTTCAAGACCGGTGCATTAAACCGCTCTGCCACGCTTCCATGTGGGCCATGATACGAAGCTTTTGATTTGATGACAAGTAAAAAATACCACTCAAGCACTCAAGTGAATATTGTTTCACCAAATCAGCGCTAAAGTTCATCAAAACAACAGCATAGCCACCTCACTTTTTAAAGTTTAGCAGCCAATTCAGCCCCTTCACGAATCGCACGTTTTGCATCTAACTCTGCAGCAAGCTTTGCACCACCAATAATATGATAGTTAGCCAAAGTATTTTCATCTGCCGCAGGCATTAAATCTTTAACCGACTCCTGCCCTGCACAGACTACAATGCTATCTACACGTAACAATTGGTCTTGACCTGCCATTTCAATCCACAAGCCTTCATTGCTGATGGCTTTATATTGCACACCACGTAGCATACGCACCGCATGTTTTTTCAACTGTGCACGATGTACCCATCCTGAAGTTTTACCCAAACCTGCACCTAAAGCTGTCGTCTTACGTTGCAATAAATAAATTTCACGGACTGGGGGATGAACTTCTGGAGCAAGCATACCACCTTCAGTCACATAGTTAGGATTCGGATCGACTCCCCACTCACGCTGCCAATCTGCCAAAGGCTGCGGTTGTGGCTGATGTTCAGGTTTCAGTAAAAACTCCGACACATCAAAACCGATACCGCCTGCACCAATCACAGCGACTTTTTGTCCAACAGGTGCACCACGTAATACTTCTGCATAAGACAATACTTGCGGTGCATCGCTGCCTTCAATTTTTAAAGCACGTGGTACTACACCTGTTGCAATGACCACTTCATCAAAACCTTCACGTTCGAGTTGCTCGCGGTTGACTTTGGTATTTAAACGCAAATCGACCCCAGTTTTTTCAATTTGCACTTTAAAGTAGCGAATGGTTTCGTGAAATTCTTCTTTGCCTGGCACGACTTTTGCCAAGTTGAATTGACCGCCCACTTCGTTGCTGGCTTCAAATAAAGTCACATGGTGCCCACGACTAGCAGCAACTGTAGCAGCAGACATTCCCGCAACACCACCACCGACAACTGCAATACGCTTCGGTTGCTTGGTTTTTTCATAGACCAATTCAGTTTCATAGGCTGCACGCGGATTGACCAAACAAGTCGCACGCTGATTTTTAAAGGTATGATCTAAACACGCTTGGTTACAGGCAATACAGGTGTTAATTTCATTGACACGATTGGTCGCAGTTTTATTGACCCAAAACGCATCTGCCAACAATGGTCGTGCCATTTGAATCATATCAGCTTTACCCGCTGCCAATATTTCTTCTGCAGTATCAGGCATATTAATACGGTTGGATGCAATTACAGGAATCTCAACGTGTTTTTTCACTTCTGCGGTGTAATCAACAAAAGCTGCGCGTGGCACAGAAGTCACGATGGTTGGAATGCGCGCTTCATGCCAGCCAATCCCTGTATTGAGCAAGTTCACACCCGCATGCTCTAAGGCTTTGGCAACGGTAATCACTTCGTGCATTGTATTGCCATCGTGGACTAAATCCAGCATCGACAAGCGGAAGCAGATAATAAATTTTTCACCCACTTCGGCGCGAATGGCTTTGACTACTTCTAAAGCAAAACGCATACGGTTTTCAATCGTACCGCCCCATTGGTCTTCACGCTGATTCACATGACGGCTTAAAAACTGATTCAGTAAATAGCCTTCCGAACCCATAATTTCGACACCATCGTAGCCTGCCATTTTGGCTAAACTAGCTGTTTTCGCATAATCTTCAATGGTATTTAAAATTTGTCTTTCACTCATTTTACGTGGTTTAAATGGTGAAATTGGAGATTTAATCGGACTTGCAGACACCACAAATGGTTGATAACCATAGCGTCCTGAATGCAGAATTTGCATTAAAATTTTCGCACCATGCTTATGTACGGCATGTGTCACTAATCGATGTGGTGCAACATCGCCCAATGTATTCATAGTACCGCCCGCAGGCAATAACCAGCCTTGACGGTTAGGTGAAATACCACCTGTAATAATTAAACCCACGCCACCTTTGGCACGTTCGCCAAAATAAGCAGCCAGTTTTGGATAATTATAAAAACGATCTTCCAAACCCGTGTGCATTGAACCCATCACGACACGGTTTTTAATGGTGGTAAATCCTAAATGTAATGGTTTTAGAATATTTGCATAGCGAGTTGTCATGATGAGTCCTTATATAATGAGCTTTGCAACTTGTTGCATGAATACTTTAACCGATTTTTATAAACTGTTTATGACTCTAAAGTTCGACTGTGTGGCGCAAACGTCAATTTATAGGGTCTGTTGACACTTCTTTTATGTTTGCGACGACGCATATTTTTTAGCTGATATAAGGCATGAGGCAAGAAATTTAGTCATTCTAAATGACTGACTCATAACGCAATAGCAGCAAAAAATATGCTTGTCCCCTTGCGCAGCAAACAAAGCAGTGCTTTGTTCTTGCTCATGTGGCTAAAACTTTCTCAGATTGCGTTATGAAACTTGGAAATAGACCTACTATTCCCTGCGTTTCATGCCTGATCTGCTCAGTTTTAGCCTACAGCGCAAACCATTTATGAAATGTCAATAGACCCTAACTATTCTTGATATAAACTTGATATAAAACCGCCCAAAAGTAAAAGTGATTTTATTCTGCACCATCCCAATTGCAGGTTTTGATCTTCAACTTCTATACCAAGTTTGCCATTTCTAAATGAAAATTTAAGCCTGAACCTGATTTTTTTATCAAATGCGCTTTTTTAACGAAAACAAGCATTTTAAAGAGTGCTATAATTTGCAGTTTAGAATTCTCCTTGGCCACCAAATGTGGTGCCTATTTTAAAAAAGTTAGGACTAGCAATGACTGATAATGCAACTATCTTGCAGAATGTACCAGTAGGCAAAAAAGTCGGTATCGCCTTTTCTGGTGGTCTAGATACTTCAGCTGCTTTATTGTGGATGAAGCAAAAAGGCGCTGAACCATATGCGTATACCGCAAACTTGGGTCAGCCAGATGAAGATGACTATGATGCCATTCCAAAGAAAGCCGAAGAATACGGTGCGGTAAAAGCAGTCTTGGTTGACTGCCGTATGCAGTTGGCTTTGGAAGGTATTGCTGCCATTCAATGTGGTGCATTCCATATCAGCACAGGCGGTATGCCTTACTTTAACACCACCCCGCTTGGTCGTGCAGTAACAGGTACAATGCTAGTGACTGCCATGAAAGAAGATGACGTAAACATCTGGGGTGATGGTTCAACCTATAAAGGTAACGATATTGAGCGTTTCTATCGTTATGGTTTATTGACTAATCCTGCGCTTAAAATTTATAAGCCGTGGTTAGACCAAACCTTTATTGATGAATTAGGCGGTCGTGCGGAAATGTCACAATTCCTTATCGACAATGGTTTTGACTATAAAATGTCAAAAGAAAAAGCTTATTCAACTGACTCAAACATGCTAGGTGCAACACACGAAGCGAAAGACCTTGAGTACCTAGATGCTGGCATCAAAATCGTTGATCCAATCATGGGCGTGGCGTTCTGGAAAGATGACGTTGAAGTTAAAGCCGAAGAAGTGTCGGTTACCTTTGAAGAAGGTATGCCAGTTGCATTAAACGGTCAGCGTTTTGAAAACCCTGTTGAGTTGATTCTTGAAGCGAACCGTATTGGTGGTCGTCATGGTTTGGGGATGTCTGACCAAATCGAAAACCGTATTATTGAAGCAAAATCTCGCGGTATTTATGAAGCACCAGGCATGGCGTTATTGCACATTGCTTATGAGCGTTTGGTTACGGGTATTCACAACGAAGATACGATTGAACAATACCGCATTAACGGTTTACGTTTAGGTCGTTTATTGTATCAAGGTCGTTGGTTCGATTCTCAAGCGTTAATGTTACGTGAAACTGCGCAGCGTTGGGTGGCTAAAGCAATTACTGGTACAGTGACTTTAGAATTACGTCGTGGTAATGACTATACCATTATCAACACTGAATCTCCGAACCTCACTTATGAAGCTGAGCGTTTAACTATGGAGAAAGGTGATTCAATGTTTACGCCAATGGATCGTATTGGTCAGTTAACTATGCGTAACCTAGACATTACCGATACACGCGCTAAATTGGGTCTTTATACCAATTCTGGCTTATTGTCGATTGGTTCAGGTTCTGCAGTGCCACAATTGAAAGACAAAAACAAATAATCACTTGGTGATGATTTTGTGAAATCGAAAGCCGCTCAAATTGAGCGGCTTTTTTATGTTTGTTTAAACATGAGGACTAAACAATTCATACTAAATGAAAGCTGCATTGACATACTCCCACCACTTTCGTTTTCACTCAAGTGGGGGATTCTAAAAGCAAAGCTCTTAGGCGACTTCCTCACGGATTTCGCTTGCTTTCTGCTTCTTAGGGCGACCTTTACCGCATCCACCCTCCACAGACAAAACGGCATGTCCTGCCGACAATATATTACGAGATGCGTTTAAATCCGCATTCGCAACATAACCGCATCCGACACACTCAAATTTAGCTTGAGTTTGTCGGTTTTCTTTTGCTACATGACCACATTCACAGCAGGTTTGACTTGTGTACTTCGGATCAACTTTTACAAGTAATCCACCTCGCCATTGTTGCTTATATTCCAACATACTAACGAGCATGCCCCAACCTTGATCTAGGATTGATTTGTTTAAGCCTGACTTAGCTTTTACATTCTTTCCTTGATTTTCGATTGTGCCACTTGCTGACTTCGACATATTTGCTACTTTTAAATCCTCAACAGCAATCATTGCGTGGTTTTTGCTGAGCGTTGTAGTGATTTTTTGCAAGTAGTCATGACGAATATTGGCAATGTGATGATGTAGTTTATTGATTTTAAAATTCAGTTTTTTCCAATTTTGACTAAATTTAACTTTCTTTCTCTGCTTCCGTTGAAGTCTAGCTAATTTAATCTGATTGGTTTTAAAGCTATTGATCGGGTCAAAGACCTGACCATTTGAGGTAGTGATTAATTTCTTAACACCAAGATCAACACCAATCGCTGATTTTGATGGGTGGATCGGCATTTCAGTAAGTTCTGTTTCAGTACAGAATGAAACGTACCAACGTCCTGACACCTTACTGATCGTCACATTTTTTATTGTGCCTAGAATCTCTTGCGACTTCCTGAATTTAATAACACCTACGCCATTAGGGAGTTTGAGTTTATTTCCTTTAACCCAACAGTATTTATCGAATTGTACAAGGCGAATGGAATCATAACCGTCTGATTTTTTCTTAAATCTAGGCATAAGTGGGCGCAACTGAACCTCAGTACCATCAGCCAATTGAAAAAATTTAGGTTTCTTAGGTTTGCGCTTTTTTTCTTTTAGTCGAGCATGTTCTTTAGGGTTGAAAAACTTCCCCCATGCTGATGCAAGATCACGAACTTTTTGTTGAAGTGACACAGCATTTGAATTTCCATCTAAAAAGCTAAACTGAGGATTCTTTTTCAGTGCTGTTATCTTTTTTACTAGATTCACCGCATTAATGTGTTTATTTTGAGCAAACATTTCAAATGAAATTGCTAATATTTGATTCCAAACAAAGCGTGCAGAGCCAACGAGATTATTTAAAATAACCTCTTGCTCGACATTAGGCTCAAGCCTAAATTTATACGCTTTGTTGATTTTCATTAATGAGTGTGTATCTGTTAATATGGTGCTGATTCTAACATTTTAGGTATATTTTTTCAATGAGTGAGATATATAAAAACCGACATTCAGCCTTTAATCTTCATGTTCATTTAGTTTTTATAACGAAATATCGAAAAAAAATACTAGGTGAGTTGCATCATAAATATTTCAATGAGTGTGCAACTGAAATATGTAAAGATTTTGATGCTGAATTAAAGGAATGTAATGGTGAATCCGACCATGTTCACATGCTTATTCAGTATCCACCAACGGTACAGTTAAGCAAATTGGTTAATAATTTAAAGTCTGTAACAAGTAGAAGAATGCGAAATGAGTTTTTAGACTTGAGAGGGAATTATACAAAACCTGTTTTATGGTCAAGATCATATTTTGCAGGGTCTTGTGGTGGTGCGCCTTTGGAAATAATCAAACAATATATTCAGAATCAACAAGGTTGAAATTTGTGAAATTCACCTCCACCCTGACTGACGGGTGGAGTCCTCTTTCACTTGGAGATAGAAAAATTTACAGCACTTCTTCCACCTGCAAAGTGTGGTAATAAATTTGATTACGTCCCAACTGTTTCGCACGGTACAAGGCTTGGTCTGCACGTTGTAAGAAATCGCTTTTAAAAATGTCCGCCTCACCTTTATAGACGGTAAAGCCCAAACTGATGGTGACATTACTGTCAACCAAAGATTGACTATGTGGAATCGCTAAACGCTCAACCGCTTTAAAAATATTGGAAGCCACAGCATACGCACCATGCGCATCGGTTTCTGGCAATAACACCACAAATTCTTCACCACCATAACGCGCAACAAAATCCATGTGACGAATTGAGTCTTTAATGGATTTGGCAATCGCTGAAATGACTTCATCTCCCTTTTGATGCCCATAATGATCGTTATATTTTTTAAAAAAATCGACATCGATAAAGAGTAAAGACAATGGCACTTCATCATGCCGTGCCTGTTCGAAATAGCTGTCCAGCATTTCATCAAAAGTACGTCTGTTGGATACTTTAGTCAGCGCGTCATGCTGACTTAAATGCAACAATTCTTCAGCATGAATACGGTTAATTTTTTCACTAAGTCGGGCTTGGTGCATGACCAAAAAAATCATCCGCTCACGGGTACACAGCATTTTACTGATTAAAAAACCCACTACCGTACTGCCAACCAACACCCGCCCCATCACCATCACATCAATTGGAATATACAAGGTTAATAGCATAATCATGGCAACCACAGCCGCCATTAACCCAGTCAGCAGCATGTGAAACGGCTTCACCCCCGTCAGTACAAAACCCATAATATAAATCATGCTGATGATCATCATGGCTTGGTGTCTAAACACTTCGGTATGCACCGTCATGGTCAGCCAGGTCATCGACACAATGGCCCAAAAAATCATAGCCATGGCGGCATAGGCATAATACGGGCGCAAAATTTTATAATGGGCAAAAAAGAACAGGGTCAGTAAGCAAAACGCGCCATTGACCAAGCCTAGTAAAGAGTGGATAAAATCGTGTTTAAAAAAATTACGATCAATAATCCAATAATCCCCAGTAATCATCAGCACGGTGATAATAAAGTAGATGAGTACGCCCGACCAAAAATATTGGTTAATGTTGTGCCGAGCTTGTTCAAGATGCTGTTGCCAAAACTCAACTTCCAGTTGTTTCGGAAAAACCTGCCCCGCACGTTTACGTTGACGTTTAATCAACTCTTCATTTTTTTCTTTGTCGTACTGTAGCTTGGCTAACTTATATTTGTATTCCATGGATGCTTTAAATTCCATTTAATCACGATTGTTGCACAGCAAAACTGTAACAACCTGAATATAATTTTTTTAGTGGTTTAAAAATAACACAATGTCGAAACAATTAATTCAGGCATTTCTATTTTTTATGGCTTTCGACGTTACCATTTTAACATTTATAGATTATCATCTGTTTTATTTTTCAGACTGGCAGCGCCTTGAATACGATTACTCTTATCCAGCCAGATGACTGGCATGCTCATTTACGTGATGGTTTAGCACTACAACGTACTGTTCCCGATCTTGCCAAGCAATTTTCACGCGCAATTTGTATGCCTAACCTTGTTCCACCAGTAAAAACGGTAGAAGAAGCGGAAGCGTATCGTGAACGCATCATGGCACACGTCCCTGAAGGTGTAAATTTTGATCCGCGTATGGTGTTGTATTTTACCGATCAAACCTCTCCCGAAGAAGTCAAGAAAATTAAAGCCTCTGCGCATGTGAATGCCATTAAACTTTACCCTGCTGGCGCGACCACCAATTCAGACAATGGGGTGAGCGACATTCGTAAAGTATATGCGGTGATTGAGCAACTTGAAGAACAACAAGTGCCATTATTACTGCACGGCGAAGTCACGCACAATCATGTCGATATTTTTGACCGTGAAAAACGTTTCTTAGATGAAGTGCTTTCACCATTATTACAACAATTTCCAAACTTAAAATTGGTGCTTGAACACATTACGACCTCTGAAGCAGCGCAATTTGTTTTAGAACAAGGCCGTAATGTCGCAGCAACCATTACCCCACAACATTTATTATTTAACCGTAATGATATGTTAGTAGGTGGCGTAAAACCGCATTTCTATTGTTTGCCTATTTTAAAGCGTCAAACCCATCAACAAACCTTATTAGAAGTCGCAACTAGCGGAAATCCTAAATTTTTCTTAGGGACAGATAGCGCACCGCACTCAAAAAATGCCAAAGAAAATGCATGTGGCTGTGCAGGCTGCTATAGTGCGCCTACGGCAATTGAGCTTTATGCACAAGCTTTTGATCAAGTTGGACGTATTGACCGCTTAGAAGGCTTTGCAAGCTTCTTTGGTGCAGATTTTTATGGTTTGCCGCGTAATACCAACACCATTACTTTGGTGAAAGAAGAGCAAATCATTCCAACCAGTTTAGACTACTTGGATGGTGAACAAATTATTCCGTTATATGCGGGTAAAACCATTCAATGGAGAAAAGTGTGACAGATACAACTTTGCCCGTGATGGGGCAACGTTTTCGTGGTTTTTTGCCTGTGGTGGTCGATGTGGAAACCGCAGGCTTTAATGCCCAAACCGATGCTTTGTTGGAAATTGCTGCCATTCCAATTATTTATGATGCGGATGGCAAATTTGTACCAGGTGAAGCGTATCATGCGCATATCAACCCGTTTGAAGGGGCAAATTTAGACCGTCGTTCGTTGGACTTTATTGGGATTGATCCTTTCAACCCTATGCGTATGGCTATGGCTGAAGATGAAAAAACCGCATTAAAACGGATTTTCAAATCAGTCAATGAAGTGCGTCGCCAACAGAATTGTACCCATGCCATTTTGGTCGGTCACAATGCGCATTTCGATTTAGGCTTTGTACAAGCAGCCATTGCCCGCACAGGCACGAAAAACCAAAACCCATTCCACAGCTTTTCAGTGTTTGATACAGTGACTTTAAGTGCGGTGATGTTTGGTCAAACGGTGCTGGCAAAATCATGCATTCAGGCAGGTATTGAGTTTGATGGCAAAGAAGCTCATTCAGCTTTATACGATACGCAAAAAACTGCAGAGCTGTTTTGTTTTATTCTAAATAAACTTGCGCCGCACATGGTAGAGAACTTACTCAACACAGATCAATAATACGATTTGTACTCGAACATTGAGATGTTTACAGGATGACAGACTGCGTTTGTCGTCCTGTTTTCTTTTTAGTGTTGTGGTTTTGATTCGTGCTTTTCAACCACAAGACTGAGCATCAAAATGATTTTTACTGCGAATCAGCTTTTATGCATGCAGTCTTTTGAGCTGGCTTTGGTTATAATGGCAATATTCCAATTTGTGTTATTGATTCTGCCATGTTGAAAAAAATTGTCTTGGTTTTGGTCATTCTCGCGCCTTCTGCGTTGTATCTTTATATTGTGAATCGTGAGCCTGCTCAACCTAAACCAAGCACTCAACCCACAGCCACACAAACAACAACCACTGAAAAGCAATATCAAACCCCTGATCATTAAAATGATGCACCGTATTCAAATTTACATGCACTGATTTATTTTTAAAGATGTATTATTTTTTAAGCAAATAACAAATAGTGCGGCAGTTTTTTTAGATTCAGGTTTGACACTGTCGCTAAAAATTCATAATATACGCATCACCTCGCAACGTCCCTATCGTCTAGAGGCCTAGGACATCGCCCTTTCACGGCGGTAACCGGGGTTCGAATCCCCGTAGGGACGCCATTTATCGTGCTATACGATCATTTCTAATCCAAATTTATTATTTCAAGATTGCAGATTTGTAGTTTTTCTCTACAATACTTCGCTTCATTTCATTTTTTCTCCTATCACTTATGCCGTCATCGAATCATCAAAATGATGCTGTGCATCAAGGCAATACTATGCCTTTAAAACGTGCGATGAGCACTCGACATTTGGTTATGATTTCACTGGGCGGTGCTATTGGCACAGGTCTATTTTTAGGCTCAGGTGAAGTCATTGCACAAACAGGCCCCGTTGGCGCCATCATCGCTTATATTTTTGGTGGTTTAATTGCCTATATGGTGATGCTGTGTTTGGGCGAGCTTGCCGTACACATGCCTGTTTCAGGTTCATTTGGGGCATACGCCAAACAATATATTGGACCTGGCACGGGCTATACCATCACTTGGTTATATTGGCTCACGTGGTCGGTCACTTTAGGCACAGAATTTACCGCCGCTGCGTTGCTAATGCAGGAATGGTTCCCGCATATTTCCATGTGGATTTGGACACTGATTTTTGGTGGCGTTGTATTTGGTTTGAATATGATTTCCACGCGCTTGTTTGCAGAATCTGAGTTTTGGCTATCTTTGGTCAAAGTCGTGACTGTCATTGCCTTTATCGTTTTGGGTTTAATGGCAATTTTAGGTGCTGTGTCTTATCAAGGTTATACCTCTGCACCTTTATTTAGCAATTTAACCGCACAAGGTTGGTTTCCTGAAGGGCTATTCCCTATTTTTGCCACCATGTTAATTGTTAATTTCGCCTTTTCAGGTACAGAGTTGATTGGTGTTGCCGCAGGTGAAACCAAAGACCCTGCCAAAAACGTGCCTAAAGCAATCAATACCGCAATTTTCCGTCTGTTGATTTTCTTTGTAGGTACCATTGTGGTGATTAGTGCCTTGCTACCACATCAGGCTGCAGGTTTGGCTGCAGAAGGTGTAAGCAGCAGTCCTTTTGTAACGGTGTTTAATCAGATTGGTATTCCTTATGCGGAAGATATTATTCGTTTTGTGATTATCACAGCGTTACTCTCTGCAGCGAACTCAGGTTTATTTGCAGCTTCACGAATGATGTGGTCGCTCTCACACCAAAAGCAATTACCACAGATTTTTTCTAAGGTGAATGCGCGTGGTATTCCTTATATTGCAGTCATGGTCACCATGCTCGGTGCAATGCCAGGTTTATTGTCTGAACAATTTGCGCCTGAAACCATCTTTAAAAACCTCTTGGGTGTGGCTGCATTTACCATGGTCGTGGTCTGGATGAGCATTTGTTTAAGCCAGTTTAACTTCCGTCGCCAATGGTATAAACAAGGTAAAACCGTGCAGGACTTAGGTTTTGCTGCACCGCTATTTCCAATAGTGCCTATTTTAGGTTTTGTGTTCTGTTTTATTACTTGCTTAAGTATGGTGTTTGACCCTGAAATGCTGGCAGGTTTTATTGGCTGTATGATTTTTATTGTGTTGTGCTATCTCAGTTATTACATGATTTATCACAAAAAATCATAATGCTTTTTTAGCGATGATGTAAAACAATAGGGGCGATCTTCGGATTGCCTTGTTTTTTGAGTTGTGTTGATTAGCAATGAATACTGCAAAATACAAAGAAAATCATGCTGCTCTAATAAATGTGTCCATTTAAAAATAACTTGAAAAGCATGTTTTTACCGCTTCAAACGTATCACGACAGCAGAATAGTTTTAATTTTATTCAGTTGAACATTTTTTTCAGAATTATTGCAGAAAAGCGTTTGACACCCCCCCTTATACGCCCTATTATACGCCCACCTCTGAAACGTCCCTATCGTCTAGAGGCCTAGGACATCGCCCTTTCACGGCGGTAACCGGGGTTCGAATCCCCGTAGGGACGCCAATTTCAGAAGTAGATATTTTTTTAAGTCCCTATCGTCTAGAGGCCTAGGACATCGCCCTTTCACGGCGGTAACCGGGGTTCGAATCCCCGTAGGGACGCCATATTCTCAACAACTGCATTGGTTGTTACATGGTTTAAAAATATAAACTTCTATTTGTCCCTATCGTCTAGAGGCCTAGGACATCGCCCTTTCACGGCGGTAACCGGGGTTCGAATCCCCGTAGGGACGCCATATTCGAGATGTTTACATCTCAACAAAAAGCCCAATCAATATGACTTGGGCTTTTTGCTATCTAACGCATTAGTTTTATATTTCAATCTGTGCGGACTGATTCAAAAACCATAGTTTAAGCTTTGAATCCGTCCACTGAGGTTTGAAAAATACGAATCAAGCTGATTTACGTGAGTTGACCTGTCCTTTAATCACCGCAGTTAAATTGCCTTTTAAATATTTGAAAAAGACTTTTAAAGGCGAGAGTTTCGGGTTTGGACGCTTGCCTTGTGCAATTGCTTTGAACTGCGCGGCATACCAAATAATTTCCATAATTGCCATTTTATCAATCATCGGGATACCAGTTTTAATTTTATCGACCCCGTAACGTACATCTTGACCCGCCAACAAACGGTTGGCTAAATCGGTTTCTACCGCAAATGGTCGGGCGATCCCAATAAAGTCACATGCACCACTGTCCAAAGCAGCATTCATGGCAACTACCGTTCTAAAACCACCTGTCACCATTAAGTGGCATTTCACCTGACTGCGAATCAATTCCGCAAAAGATAAAAAATAGGCTTCACGGGCAATGGTACTTGGTTTACGTTTATCAGCTTTAGAGCCTGCCATCGCGGGTGCTTCATAAGTACCACCTGAAATTTCAATCATATCTATACCTGCTTCATCCATGGCTTTAAACACGCTAATCACTTCTTCTTCAGTGATGCCGCCACGTTGAAAATCTGCAGAGTTTAGTTTGACTGATACAATAAAATTGTCTGAGGTCGCTGCACGTACCGCTTGATAAATTTGCATCAAAAAGCGCATACGGTTTTCAATATTGCCGCCCCATTGGTCTTGGCGTTTATTGGTCAGTGGCGATAAAAACTGGCTGATCAAATAGCCATGCGCACCATGCAGTTGAATCCCTTCAAAGCCCGCTTGCTCACAAATCTGTGCAGCTTTGGCAAAACGCTGAATAATATCGAGGATTTCATCTTCATGTAGTTCACGTGGTGTACCAAAACTCAAAGCTAAACTTGGACTAAAAGGCACAGCCGAAGGTGCAACCGTTTCTTTATTCAAACCTTTCGGACATTGCCGCCCAGGATGTGACAACTGTACCAATTGCACCATGCCATAACGTTTACCAACTTCTGCCCACTGTTTGAGCTTTTCTATATCTCGGTCTGATTCAATTCCCACAACACCCGGTTCATTTTTGGCACGTAAATCGACCATTACGTTGCCAGTGATGGCACAGCCCAAACCACCTTTTGCCCATGCTTCATATAGACCTAAATGCAGGCTATTCGGCTGCCCTGCCGTGTTGGCAAGCGCCTCACTCATCGCGCCTTTAATGATGCGATTTTTAAACATGGTATTACGAATCTGAATTGTTTCGGCAAGATGGCTCATACACTGTTCCGTATTGTGTTTTATTGGTCTTTTTTACTCTAAAGATTTTTCGGAACAGGTCAATGCCATTTTGACAAATCTTATTGTCAAAATGGTGAACAAGTCAGCCAGCCGAAATAGCTGTTTAAAAATATTGAAGGTTTAATACTCACTGGCAGCAATCAATTGACGGGTATATTCTGTTTGCGGATGGCTAAATAACTGTACAGTATCTTGAAATTCCATGACTTTCGCTTGATGCAGCACCAACACTTTTTGACACAGTGCTTTCACCACTTGCAAATCGTGGCTAATAAACAAATAGCTCATCTGTTCTTGCTGCTGCAAACGGCGTAACAGCTGCACGACAGCACGTTGCGTGGTACGGTCTAAGGCAGAAGTCGGCTCATCCATAATTAACAGTTTAGGACGCAGCACCAACGCGCGTGCTAATGCAATCCGTTGACGTTGCCCACCCGACAATTCATGCGGATAGCGTTGTTTAAAACTCACAGGCAATTCCACTTTGCTTAGAGCTTCATCAATGCGCTGGATGATTTCAGGCTTGGACAATTGTTGCAATGCCAAACCCTCACCAATGGTTTGCTCCACATTTAAACGTGGATTTAAGCTGCTAAACGGGTCTTGAAATACAATTTGAAACTGCTGACGTAAGGGACGCAATTGGCGTTCATTCAGTTGATTCAGATCTTGCCCAAGTAGTTCAATTTTTCCCTCACTTTCAATCAGTCTTGCAATGGAAAGTGCCAATGAACTTTTACCCGAACCGCTTTCACCAACAATACCAATCGATTGACCTTGCGGAAGTTCGAAGCTTAACGGTTCAACCGCAACCACATAATCTTTAACCCGATTCAGCAAGCCTTGTTTAATCGGGAATTTCACAGCAACCTGATCTAACGCCAAAACAGTCGGCAACTCATCAATTTGCAAAGCTTCGCCAAAATCATGGTTTAACAAATTTTGAGTATAGGCTTGCTGCGGTCTATTAAAAATATCTGCCACACTGCCCTGTTCTTCGACCCGTCCATGATTCATGACAATGACCTGATCTGCATATTGTTTGACCAAGTTCAAATCGTGGCTGATCAAAATCATGGCCATATTATGACGCACTTGCAGGCTTTTTAATAAATCCAAAATCTGCGCCTGCAAAGTGACATCTAAAGCAGTGGTTGGTTCATCGGCAATTAAAATATCGGGATCAAGTGCCAACGCCATTGCGATCATCACTCGCTGACGTTGCCCCCCAGATAATTCATGTGGGTAACGCTTTAGTTTTTCTTCAGGCTGAGGAATGCCAACATCCTCAAGTAATTGCAATACCCGAGCACGCGTTTTTTCCTTGCTCCAACCTTGGAGCAACAAACTTTCACCAATAATTTTTTCCACGCGATGCAACGGATTTAAAGCCGTCATCGGTTCCTGAAAAATCATGGCAATTTTTTGACCACGAACTTGCCGCAATTGTTGCGGTTTAAGGCGAAGTAAATCCTGTTCTGCAAAGATTGCCTGACCTTGCACCTGTAAATGTTCGGGCAATAAACCTAGCAACGCCAAACTGCTAATAGATTTTCCAGAACCACTTTCACCGACTAACGCAATAGTTTCGCCTGCATGCAGCTCAAAGTTTAAATCGTGCAGCAAAACCTGTTCCTGCTGCCGAATATGCAGATGACTGACTGTTAGCAATACTGCAGGCTGTGACGCATTTGAAGGTTTAACGTCTTGGATCGAATGCATCACGGGTCGCTTCTCCAATATAAATCAACAAGGACAGCACAATCGCTAAGGTAAAAAAGCCTGACAACGCTAACCACGGTGCATTTAAATTATTTTTGCCTTGTAACAGCAACTCACCTAAAGATGCTGCATCGGGCGGTAAGCCATAACCTAAAAAATCCAGTGCAGTTAAAGCTGTAATATTGGCGGTTAGCATAAATGGCAACTGCGACAAACTCGAACTCATGGCATTGGGTAAAATATGCCGAAACATAATGGTACGATCGGTTACGCCTAAACTTCGCGCTGCAAGGACATAATCAAAATTTCGGGCGCGTAAAAACTCTGCCCGAACTAAGCCGACCAGTGTCGTCCAGCCAAACAGCAGCATAATTACAAATAACCAATACACACTTGGGGTAAACATGCTGACCAAAATCATCACCATGAACAGCATCGGTAAACCACCCCACACTTCTAAAACACGCTGACCAATTAAATCAACCCAACCACCGTAGTAGCCCTGTATTGCCCCGACCAAAATACCTAGAGCTGCCGATGCAAAAGTCAATGCAAAGCCAAATAACAGCGATACACGCAAGCCATATAAAATTCGCGCCAACACATCACGTCCTTGGTCATCTGTACCTAGCCAGTTTTGTGCAGTTGGTGGTGAAGGTACAGGCACGGTCAAATCTAAATTCGGAGTCTGGTAAGAAAACTCAATGAGCGGCCAAACTGCCCATCCTCGGTCTGCAATCAGTTGTTGCACCACAGGGTCTTTATAATCGGCTTCGGTTTCAAATACGCCCCCAAAAGTCGTTTCAGGATAAGCCTTTAACACTGGCAGATATAAAGATTGCTCATATTTGACCAATAACGGTTTGTCATTGGCAATCAATTCTGCAGCCAAGGACAATACAAAAATAATGATAAAGACAATGAAACAACCAAAACCCAATTTATTCTGTTTAAAACGCTGCACACGTGCCTGCATGATCGGTGACATTATTTTGCCCCTCGCGACTCAAAACTAATACGTGGGTCAATCACCTGATATAACACATCACTGATTAAGCGCAGAATTAAGCCCAATAAGGTAAAAATAAACAAAGTACCAAAAATTACAGGATAATCACGCTGCACAATCGCCTCAAAACCAAGCAGGCCTAATCCATCCAAATTAAAAATAATTTCGATGAACAAGTTCCCGACAAAGAAAATACCCACCAACGCTTCGGGCAAACCTGCAATTACAATTAGCATGGCATTACGAAACACATGCCCATATAACACACGCGATTCGGTTAGACCTTTAGAACGTGCCGCCAACACATACTGCTTGTTTAATTCTTCCATAAACGAGTATTTGGTGAGATAAGTCAGCCCTGCAAAACCACCAATCACCATCGCCAATAAAGGCAAAGTTATGTGCCAAAAATAATCGGTAATTTTTCCCCACAGACTTAATTGTGCAAAGTTCTCAGACACCAAACCCTGTAAGGGGAACCACTGAAAATATGAACCACCCGCAAAAAATACAATCAGCAAAATAGCAAAGGCAAACGCAGGAATGGCATAACCGACTGCCAACAAAATAGAAGTGGCTTTATCAAACAACAAGCCATGCTGACGGGCTTTTTTAATGCCTAAAGGAATAGAAATTAAATAAATCAGCAAGGTGCTCCATAAACCTAAAGATAGCGATACAGGTAATTTTTCCCATAACAATTGGGTCACAGGTTTATCTTTAAAAAAGCTGGTGCCAAAATCGAACTGCACATAGCTGGTGAGCATTTGCCAAAAGCGTTCATGTGCAGGTTTATCGAATCCATATTGCGCTTCGATTTTTGCGACCATTTCATCACTTAAACCTTTAGCACCTTGATAATTGCTGCTATTGGAGGTTGCAGCAGTTTCACCGCCTGTCGCCCCCATGCCCTGAAAGGCTTCGGCTTGCTGAATCGCCTGTTCGACTGGACCGCCCGGTGCAATTTGAATCACCACAAAGTTAATCAATAAAATGAAAAACAAGGTTGGAATAATCAGGAGCAATCTTTTGAGTATGTATGTGCCCATGTACTTACCTTTTGGCAATGTTCTGGTTTATCGCAAACACTGTCATGCTTGAGTTTTAAAATCGTTATTGTTGACGTAAATAATGTGCAACTTTCTTGGCTTGGGCAGCATCACTCCACCAATAATCAATTCCTGCCGATAGTTTAGGTTTGATGGCGGGCTGACGATACATATTCCAATAGGCATACCAGTTTTCACCTTTGCCATAGGTTGGAATTTGATAATACCCCGCACGCAATAAACGATCCAAAACTTTGGTACGCACAATCAATTGTTCACGATTAGGCGCACGAATCAACTGTTGTACCACTTCATCAATTACTGGGTTTTTAATGCCTGCGTAATTATAGTTTCCTGGTTGATCTGCGGCAGCACTACTCCAAAGCTGTGCTTGCTCATTGCCTGGACTTAAAGATTGCGGCATGACACTGGTGGTCATATCAAAATCGGCACGGCGCATGCGTTCAATATATTGCGGCACATCGACATGCCGAATATTTACCGTAACGCCCAGACGTTTCATATTGCGCACAAAAGGCACTAATGTGCGTTGCAAACCATCCTGATGAATTAAAAATTCAATTTGAATGGCTTTGCCTTTGGCATCGACCAATTTACCTTGCTGAAAACGATAACCCGCTTTCAAAAGCAATTCACGGGCTTTAAGCAAGCCGTTACGGTTAAAGCCACTGGCATCAGTCACAGGATACTGCCAATTTTGCAATACGCCTTGGCGTTGAATAGGATGCAGCTTGGCCAAATAGGGTTTTAAAACAGACAATTCTGCGGCTGAAGGTGTGCCTTTGGCTTCTAATTCACTGTTAGAAAAATAACTTTGCAAACGGCGATATTGCCCATAAAACAAGGCTTTGTTTTGCCATTCAAAATCATAAGCGTAGGTTAAAGCCTGCCTAAAACGAATATCCTGAAACGCATGTCTGCGGGTATTAAAAACAAAACTTTGGGTCGGAATTGGGTTTTGGTGCTGAAATTTATGCTTGACCACCATGCCCGCATTCACAGCAGGAAAACGATATTCAGTGACCCATTTTCGTGCGGTATATTCTTCATGCAACGTGTATTGCCCCGACTTAAACCCTTCGAAGGCAATATCCAGATTGCGATAATAAACATACTTCAGGCGGTCAAAATTATAGCGCCCTTTATTTACGGGTAAATCTTTGCCCCAATAATTTGGATTACGCTTATAAGTAATGCTGCGCCCTGCATCAATCCGCTCAATAAGATACGGCCCTGAACCTAAAATCGGTTCTAGTGTGATGCGGGTAAAGTCACGCTTTTGCCAGTCTTTTTTAGAATAGATTGGCATTTGCGACAAAATCAGCGGCATTTCTGCATTGTTAGTGGATTTAAAACTGACTTTAACCTGATGCTTAGACAAGACCGTGGTTTTATCTAAATCGGATAAATACATTTGCAAACCTGGATTAGACTTGGTCTGAAAAGCATCAAAACTGAATTTCACATCATCTGCTGTAACTGGGCTGCCATCACTAAATTTAGCTTTAGGATTTAAATGAAAAATGACAAATGCAGTTTGCTTGGGGTCATAGCTGACTTTTTCTGCCAATAAGGGATACATCACCCCCGGCTCATCTAAAGAACTGCTCATGAGTGAATCGAATATAAAACTCACCCCATCGGTTGAGCTGCCCTTGCCATTCATGTCATTTAAATTATCAAAAGTGCCATTACTGGCACGAATTAAATCGCCACCTTTGGGCGCTTGCGGGTTGGCATAAGGCATAGCCGAGCGCCCCACATACTGAGGCTGGCTATGTACGGCAATATAGGGCGTGGTTTGTAACGCAGCCCATCCAAACTGCGGCAAGACCACACAACCTAAAATACAGCCCAGATATTGATGTGTCTTTTTTATGGCAAATGACATGCACACAGCTCCTTGTGCAGTATTCCTGAGGATGCCGTCAAAACATGACATCCTCAGGATTAAACTTTACAGTTTCGGGACTTTAATCACATCGCCAATACGCAATTGAGTATTTGGCTGCATATCATTTAAATCTGCCAATGCTTTGGTGTCGATGCCATAACGACTGGATAAGCCAATCAGCGTATCCCCACGTTTCACTTTATATTCAGTTACGGTTTTGGGAACTTGAATATTTTGTCCAATGCGTAAACCTGAACGTGGCGTTAAGTTATTTAAACTCGCCAATTCTGCAACCGACACACCCACACGGCTGGCAATCGAATTTAAAGACTCACCACTTTTAACGGTATAAGTTTCGGTGGCTTTACTACTGCTGCTTTTCGCAGCACTTACGACCTCTGTTTTTACTTCATTTTTTGCAGCGCTGGCATCGACTTTTAAGCGTTGTCCAATGCGGACATTGGCAGTACGTGAAAGGTCATTCAGCTCTGCCAAATAATTCAATTGCAATTTATATTGGCGCGCAATACTGCTTAAAGTTTCCCCTGCTTTGACCACGTGAATATCATTGGTGGTTTCAGCCACCGCTTCAACTTGGGCTTTTTTCTCAGGAACATCACCCGTGAGTTTAAGAATTTGTCCTGCTCTTAAACCACTGTTACGGCTTAGATTGTTTAAGTCTGCAATATAGTCTTGGCTGAGATTATATTTTGTCGAAATCGCCGATAAGGTATCGCCACGTTGTACCGTATAACGCTCAGGCACATTGACACCTGCAGGCACTTTGAGGGTTTGACCAATGCGCACACCGCTTTGCGTGCTTATATTATTTAAACTGGCGAGTTCTGCCAAAGAAATTTTGGCTTGGTTGGCAATGCTCGATAAAGTATCACCACGCTGTACTTGGTAGTTTTCAGTCGGATAGTTTGGCTCTGCTGCTTTTGTTTCTGACTTACTGGCTTCAGCTTTGCTCGCTTCCGTTTTTTGTGCAGTCACTTCATTTACAGGCACATTAATGCGTTGCCCAACCAATAAGCTACTGTTCGCGTTTAAACCTGGAGTTAAATCAGCCAATTCCTGATTTGACAAGGCATAACGGTCTGCAATCAGTTTTAAGTATTCGCCACGCTTCACTACGTAAGTTTTGGTTGCGATTTTTGCAGCCTGTTCTGCGGCTTTTTTGTCGGCTTCTGCTTTGGCTTTAGATGCAGCCGTTTCTTTTAAACTTAGACGCTGCCCTACAAATAAGCCACTGGTGGTGCTTAAGTTATTAAAATCTGCCAATTGTTTTACAGTTAAACCAAACTGACTGGCGACACCTGTTAAGGTATCATTGGCTTGCACCACGTATTGCTCAGGCATGGTTTTTGGCTTAGCAGGCTCTGCCTGTACTTGTGGCTTGGCGTCGTATAAATAAATACTGGTGCCCACATACAAAGTTGCATCTGGAGCAATTTGGTTCCACTTGGCAATATCACGCCAGTTCAAGCCATTTTTCATGGCAATACTGGCCAAGGTGTCCCCCGCTAACACGGTGTACGTGGTACGTTTGCCTTTTGGTGGTACGACCACCACTTCAGACTCCGTACGCACATAATTCTTACCTTGGTTACGCTTTGCTTCTTCTGAATCTAGGCGCGTATTTTCTGCCACACTTTTCGGGTAAGCAAAACCTTTGGTTAATTCTTTACCTTGCTGCTCTGCAACAGACAGACTGGTCTGAATAGCGGTCAGCTTAATTTTTCCATCGTATGGATCAACAATTTCAGTGCCTTGAGGCGCAATTTGTTTTAACTCAGCCACAAGTTGTTCTTGTTCTGCTTTAGAAGCCACAGGCTGCAACACTTCTTCTACAGTTTTATTGCTACCTTCTGCCTGCACTGCTGCAAGAATTTGCTCACGCTCAGTATTGGAAATTGGTGGTTCAATCCGCACAGGCTGAATATTGGCAGCAGGTGTAACAGCAACAGGAATACGCGGCGCACTTGGAATATCGCTACCCGCAGCAAATGCTGCCAAAGCGTCCGAACCTTGTGGCGTACGTGACAAACGTGTAGGCGTAGTCGTTGCTGGTTTTGAAACACTGGCTGTAGTCGATGCTGTGCTTGGTGTAGTGGTAGTTGTGACTGCCGTAGAGGCAGCAGGCTTGCCTGTAGTCGTTCTGGTTGTTGTACTGGTCGTTAACGCAGGTGGCTCAGATTTAGATGGTGTAATGGTCACACCAGAAGATGAAAACGATGGTGTGTTGCTGCTATTGCTTGCCCATAAACCGCCACCACCTTGTAGTTTTTTCAATCGTGCATCGACTGTTGGGCTTAAATCTGCAGGAATCAAAATACGCATTGGACTTTGGGTGTCAATCCGATCCCCACGATGTCCAGGGTTGAGCGAATACAGTTCGGCACGGCTGAGACCGGTAATATTGGCCACATCATTTAAATTCACCGCGCCCACATTAATTTCACGGAAGTGTGGACGGTTGGCAATTGGGGGTAAAGACACGCCATAAGCATGCGGGCTTTTAATAATTTGTGCTACCGCCAAGAAACGCGGCACATAGTTCATGGTTTCTTGCGGCAGTTTTAAAGACCAATAATCGGTTGGTAAACCTGCAGCTTTATTGCGGTTAATGGCTTGTTGAATACGACCCGGGCCTGCGTTATAAGCCGCCAATGCCAATTCCCAAGAACCAAACTGATTATACAAACTGCCCAAAAACTCATAGGCAGCACGAGTCGACTCCACGACATCTCGGCGACCATCGTACATCGAAGTTTGTTTTAAGCCGTAAATACGCCCTGTACTTGGAATGAACTGCCATAAACCTGCGGCAGCTGCGCTACTGGTTGCTGCAGGGTCATAGGAACTTTCAATCACAGGTAACAACGCCAATTCAGTTGGCATACCACGACGTTCAGCTTCTTTAACCGTGTGATACAAATAACGTGACGCACGCGCACTTAAACGATCCAAATACGGTTGACGTGAAATAAACCAGCCTCGCTGCGCTTCAATACGTGGGTTCCAATGGTTTAAATCCATTTTGAAACCAACGGTCATACGCTTCCAGACATCACCGTGTTTTAAAATTAATAAACGGTCACCTTCTACCGCGCGCATATCGGTTGCAGAGAGTAAATCTTCCAGACCATCTAAAGTACTGGCATCTAAATAACCCGAACCGACCTGACTTGAAGTGAGTGGCTTGCTCGCACCCTGCGTCGAGCTACAGCCCGTCATCAAGCCAAGGGCAGCCAATGCTGAACCTAAAACTGTAATTTTTAAAAATGAAGGTAAAGTCGGCTGCCACATGCGCGTGGTTGGTTTATACATAAAAAAATCCAAACAACTCGTATATAAATTATTTTTTAGACTTGCCATTGTAGTAGAGCTAGACAACGACACAAGGCATTAATTTAGCGCGTTTCGTCTATAAATGTTACAAGAAATTAAAAAATAGACAGGATTTACACGTCTAAACCGAATTTGCGATATACAATAGCTTTTCATTTTGATTTATTTTGCACAACCTGCGGATCTGATTTATGTCTCAAACAATCACTTTATATGTTGATGGTGCTTGTCGTGGTAATCCTGGCTTGGGTGGCTGGGGTGCGTATATTGTTACTGAACAAGAAGAACATAAATTATATGGTGGCGAAGCTCAAACCACCAATAACCGTATGGAATTGACTGCAGCGATTGAAGGCATTTTATTTTGCCCAATGGATGCCAAGCTGATTATTTGGACTGACTCCAATTACGTCAAACAAGGCATTACCGAGTGGATTCACGGCTGGAAAAAGAAAAACTGGAAAGATGTCAAAAACCCTGACCTTTGGCAAAAATTAGATGCCACCTGTCAAGGGCGTGAAATTGAATGGCACTGGATTAAAGGTCATGCAGGACATGTAGGCAATGAAATGGCAGATCAGCTTGCCAATTTAGGTGCAGATCAAATTCAGAAAACCTTAACTACAAATACGGCTCAACACATTCGCCCTGCGCTCGAGCTTACCCCAAATGATAAAAAAAAAGCGGAATCTGATTGGTTGCTCGACGATCCTTTCGGTTTTGACTTGATCGAAGAAGATGTAGAAATTGAAACAAGTACGCTGCATCGTCCTGTAGAAATCGACGTACACAACAATCATCAGGTCAAGGTCGATCTTGAAATAATGCAGACGCCAACCACACGCCTAGCCACAGAAACAGAAACAGAAACAGAAACAGAAACAGAAACAGAAACAACAATTGAAACTGCAATCAATGCCGTTGAAGCCGATACAGCAGCAGTAAATGATCTTTCCAATCATCCACACATTGTGATTACCCCTGCCACGCTAAGCTTGCATGGTCCACGCCAATTGATTCTAGATACTGAAACCACAGGTTTTTACTATCAAGATGGTGACCGAATTATTGAAGTCGGTGCGCTGGAAATGATTAACCGTAAACTCACGGGCAGTTCCATCCACATTTATATTCAGCCTGAAAAACTGGTCGGTGAATCAGAAAACATTCACGGTATTTCAGATGAGTTCTTAAAAGACAAACCCAAGTTTGCCGAAATTGCCGATGTGCTGTATCAATATCTTAAAGGTGCAGAAATTATTGCGCATAACGCCACCTTCGATATGAACTTCTTAGATATGGAGTTCAGTCGTGCGGGGTTGGGCAATTTGTCCGAAGTATGCGAAGTGACCGACTCACTGCTCATGGCAAAAAGTAAGCATCCTGGGCAAAAAAACTCACTCGATGCGCTCGTCAGACGCTATGAAATTCCTGCGCGTGACCGTACGTTCCACGGCGCATTACTAGATGCTGAAATTCTAGCCGATGTTTACTTGGCAATGACTGGCGGACAAGTCGCCTTTGATATGGATGCTCTGTCTGCAAGCGAAGAACAGCAACGTCAAAGTGATCGTTTAAGTATTGATATTGATCTTGCTGTGATTCTGCCATCAGAAGAAGAATTGGCTGCACATGAGAATTGGGTCAAACAATTTGAAGAAAAACACGGTAAACCTTGCTTTTTTGCCAAATAAAATCTACGAGTTTTGTAATTTTATGTATTTAAAGATTTGCCAGTTCAGTTATAGTTAAAGCAAATAGGACTTTGTGTATTTTGCAAAGAACCAACAAACAGATAAAACACTAGGAAAGGTGCAGATCCATGTCTTACCAAACCTCTATACATTTTGATCCAACTGCCTTACTGATAATAAAAAATGAGGTTGATAATTCTATCAAACTGGTTGAATCCGCAGTAAGCACCTTAGCAGAAGATCAAACTTTGCCTTTTGGGATTGATGATGCACTGAATCAGTTTGAACAGTGTGCTCAGGTTTTAGCCTTAATTGATATGGAAAGCTTGGCAAAAATTGCGCAATACTCAGCAGAGCTGATGCGTAAAATTATGGGGAATCCAAGCAATATCAACACGCTGGAAGTCATTGCACTTAGCGAAGGCACCACCATGCTCAAGCGTTATATTGAGTTTATTTGCCTACGTGAAGTTAAAATTCCACAATTCCTACTCGACACTTTAAACCGTTTAGAATTGGCATTGGGTAAACCATTGACTCAAGAAGGTCAGCATATTGAAACTTTATTGGACTGCATCACTCCAAGTTTCCAATTGCCGCAAGTGCCTTCTTTAGAAAAGTCGGCTTATGTGCATCGCTTATATAAACTGTCATTACATAAGCTGCTCAAGCAAGAAGAATCTGCCATGGATCTTCAAGCGATTAAACTGGTAGGAACGTATTTGGCAGGTTTGGCAGAACAACATCCGAGTCAGCAATATTGGGGCTTAGTACACGTTGCCTTTAACCATATTGATAACTTGTTGTTGAATGAGCCACGTTTGCGTACTTTTATTAGTATTGAGCACAATATGCGTCAATACTTTGCTACGCCAGAAAGCTTTACCGCCAGCTTGTCTGATCTTGCGAATGTGTTGAGCCTGTGTATTAGTCAAGAAGATGAAATTTCTCAACATATTCGCAGTCAAATGAATATTGGTGAAGACTTACTCACCGACATGCAGCTCCAAGTATTCAGCCGTCATTTATATGGTCCAGATTTTGACACCATGCATACCATTAGCGATTTGGTCACCACAGAAATGACACAAATTCGCAATGATATTGAATACAACTATCAAAACATGAGTCCTGAAAAAACGCTGGAATTACAAGGCAAATTAACAGAGTTAGCAAACTTGTTTAAAGTCTTGAACTTAAATGAAGCGCATTTGGACTTACAACGCCAAGCTGAATCATTAAGCCGTCCTGAATTACTCAAAGATGAAAACTTTGCCCAGCAATTAATGAACGTGATTTTATCGGCCATGAACTCAATCGGTGTGCTTGAACGTCACCACACCTCTAGCCGTTTGCAGTTACGTGTGAATAACATGAACATTTCGCTAGATCGTTTAGATGAAGCACACGAAGCCTTGCTGACTGAAACCAAGTTACTGATTGACTTAATCACGCAAACACTGACACAGCACCTACAAACTCAAAGTGTTGCAGATTTAGAGCATACTTCAGCGCAAATTCGTGAAGTTGCAGGGGCAATGTTGTTCTTGAATGCTGAAAGTGGTCAAAAAGCACTGAAAGTATCTGCAGATTTTGTGCATGCACAAGTCGAAGCAGGACAAAACTTAACTGCTGAACAAGTCAACAATATCTTAGATACGCTTGCCAGTGCAGACATGCTGATTGACAATTTAAAGAACAAACAACCTGTTCTACAAAGCATGTTTAAGGTAGCATTGGACAGTAGTGAAAAATTGAAAACTGTAGCCTAATGACTGAACTCTCACTTGCATATATTTTTCAGCAACAACAACTTTTGGTCGATGAAAACTTCCAATTACCACGTGTGGAAAAGTTGGCAAGTGATTTAAGTTTTAGCTCGGGTGATCAAGTGATTGCCCGAGATCTACTTGAAGATGAATCTATCCCTGAAGGCTTTCAACTGGTTCCAATCCGACAACTTTTACAAGTCTGGAACACCCAACAGTTTGAACAAGCTAGCCGTGCCATTCAGTTACTCGAATGGCGTCGCAACCACAAATTCTGCAGCCATTGCGGTCATAAAACCGAAGTCCATGCGACTCAATATGCCATGGTCTGCCCAGCTTGTGGCTATCACCAATATCCGCGCGTAAATCCATGTGTCATTACCGTGATTACTCGTGGTGAAGATGAAGTCTTATTGGCGCGTAATGCACGCAATAAACTGCCCATTTACGGTTTAATCGCAGGCTTTGTTGAAGTGGGTGAAACACTCGAAGAAGCAGTACGTCGTGAAACTTTTGAAGAAGTTGGCGTACAACTTAAAAATATTCAGTATCTTGCCAGCCAGCCGTGGCCTTTTCCAAGTAACTTAATGATCGCCTTTAAAGCTGAATATGCAGGCGGTGAAATTCAGTTACAGGAAGAAGAAATTCGTGATGCACAGTTCTTTAAGTTTGATCAACTGCCTGATATTCCATTTAAAGGCAGTATCGCCCATGCCATGATTATGCATGTGACCCAAGGCACGCCTGTGGCAGATGACACCAAAGCTTGGCTATAAGTCTAATTCGCAATCTTGCATTTAAAAAACCGTTGCACCCCATAAGCTGCAACGGTTTTTTTAATTACCATTTTCCACAGAAGATCAATCAACATCACGCATCTTTAAGTGCCTGATCTAAAGCACGCATAATTTGGCGTTTGGTCGCAAAGAAACGACTAAACAAACTCGACACCGATGCCATAACACTGACATGCCCTGTTTTTGGAATGACAATAATTTCACTATGATTGCCATATTTCTTTAATACGTGGTCGAAGTCTGTGGCATTACTTGCCCCCACAATTTGATCTTTTTCTGCCACCAATAAATAGTGTTTGACTGAATTCGGCTCCACAAAATAATACGGCATCACATCCTGATACGGCACCTCTTGATCAAAGGCATCGGCACATAGCGGATCATCCTTATAATCAAAATGATAAGGCCCTGCCAAACCAATAATCGCACGAATGTGATCTTTACAGCTTAAAGCATAGGGCTGGGGATGGTACAACAAGGACATCACATTAAATGCCCCAGCCGAATGTCCCATCAATACCACCTGTGCCGTAGAAATACCCAGTTTGTGTTGCTGCTGAGTCAAGTAATTCAGTGCAAGAGTTAAATCATCAATATAGGTGGGAAAAATATGCTGTGGCGCGAGTTGATAGTTCATCACCGCAACATCAAAGCCTTCTTTTGCAAAAGCTTCGCCCACAAAACGATAATCCTGCTTATCGCCACGTGACCATGCCCCACCATGCACAAACACCATGAGTGGACGCTGCGGGCGTGGTGTTATGGTGCGGTACAAATCCAAACGATGCCGTGCGCGTAAACCATAAGCAATATTGCTTTGAACGGTATAACCCTGACGTGGCGTTAAACGGTTCAGCGCATAGCTGCCCAAATCATACAGGCGAAATTCTTCATAAATACGTTTCGCCTGTTCTAAAGTTTTATTCAGTTGTTTAAACCAGTGTTCCACATTATTGAACATGTGTCGGTTCAACCTGATCTGGGTCAATCGCGACTGGCGTTTGTGTTTCTGGAGCAACCATTGGGCTGACAAAGTTCGCATTGTTGCTCGGTTGTAGCTCAATATTATCAATCAGGGTAATAATTTTAGTGACATTGCCCACTTGTTGTAGCACTTGGTTTAAATCCTGCAATTCTGCATTGTTTAAACGTCCCATCACATACAACACACCATCTTCGGTATGAATACGCACTTTGCTGTCTGACACCACAGGTGCTTTCATAATCAAACCACGGGTATTTGCAGTAACCGTGGTGTCCTGCATAATGGTGCTATAGCTGATTTGATTACCCACTGTAATATAATTGTGGATGGTTTTTACATCACTCATGGCACGCAGATTGTCTTCTGCCAACTGTTTTAAATGCGCGTCAGGCACTTGCCCTGTCAACAACACATTGCCATGAAAACTTTCTATATTGACACGTGATTGTTTAAAACGTGAATCCAGTTTATATAAATTAATTTTTGCAGTACGTTCAATAGAGTTATCTATAAACACTTGCCCAAGTGAGCGTGCACCACTTTCTGTACCCACTGGCGCAGTGCCTGTGCCACTTGAAATAAAACTTGCACAACCCGATAAACTTGCTACACACAGCAAGGTCACTGCAATACGCTTGAACACTCAGCAAGACTCCTATTATTTTCTTTCAATTCTGGCTTGTGCTGTGCATTTCATCCTTAGATTTGCACGATCAACAATACACCGACTGATGCTTTTGCTTTAAATTTCACTCAAAGATTAATCAAGTCTGCATCAAAAGTAAAAGCATTTTCAATCCATTGCAAATCATACGGGAATTTGGAAAAGTCTTGCTGTACTGTTTTTGCAAATTGCTGAGAAAAATCAAAGCAAATCACATCAAAACGACAATAATATTCTGAATAGTGTGGATATTCTGTTAAAAACTGCATGGCGGTTTTCATAATTTTACGCTGCTTAGATGCAGACACCACTTCGTAGGCTTTGCCATAGCCAGTTTGCGAACGCGCTTTAACTTCTACAAAAATCAGTTGTTCTGCTTGAATAAAAATACCATCTATTTCACCAAAAACACTGTGATAATTCTGCTCCAGCATACGCCAACCGTGTTGATGTAAATATTGCCAAGCCGTCTGCTCTGCCCATGTGCCAATGCTTTGCTGCAGTATTTTTTTATTCATGCTATATCCAATTTTTTATTTTGTTGTGCTGATCAGGCATATTATTCTCTGAGGTGAGATGACGCGAGTTTCACACGTCAGACTGCAATTCAGGTAGAATAAGCGCTTGGTCTGTAACTTGCATCAGACGCAAGCCAATACTGCCGTTGTTTCGTGTTTGATTTTTTTATTTTAGTTTGTTATTTCCCACGGAGAAAACTCAATGAGTGCCCAGTTATTTGTTGTTGCTACCCCAATTGGTCACTTAGATGATATGAGCTACCGTGCAATTGATGTGCTCAAATCAGTCAGCCTAATTGCTGCTGAAGATACCCGCACCTCTGCACAATTAATGAAACATTTTAATATTTCAACTCCGCTTACAGCCTGCCATGAACACAACGAAAGTAACAAGATTGATATTTTAGTCCAAAAATTACTCAATGGCGAAGATATTGCGCTCATTAGCGATGCAGGTACACCACTGATTAGCGACCCAGGTTTTAAACTGGTTCGTGCAGCACAAGCCAATGGTATTCGTGTGATTCCTGTGCCGGGTGCATGTGCAGCCATTGCAGCGCTCAGTGCGGTTGGCTTACCAAGTGATCGCTTTAGTTTTCAGGGATTTCTCGCTTCTAAACAGTCACAGCGATTACAACAACTTGAAAAGCTAAAAGATGAAACCCAAACCCTGATTTTTTATGAAGCACCACATCGAATTTTAGATTCAGTCAAAGATATGGCTGCCGTGTTTGGTGCAGATCGCCCTGTTGGCTTTGCCCGTGAAATCACCAAAACCTTTGAAACCATTAAAAAAATGACTTTAGGTGAATTGGCTGAATTTATCGCAGCAGATCATCATCAACAAAAAGGTGAAATTGTATTGGTGGTGGGGGGAGCGAGCGAAGAAAAAAACATGGAACAAGAAAAATTAGATCAATTATTGCAGCGTTTGTTGCAAGATTTATCGGTAAAAGCAGCATCACAATTGGCGGCTGATCTAACAGGGATTAAAAAGAAAATTGCCTATCAACGTGCGTTGGAATTAAGCCAAGCAGCTGAATAAGCCGATTGAGCAATAACAGTGATGACGATCATCGCGCATGAAAAAAGCATCACCCTTTATACAAGATGATGCTTTTTTATGTTGAAGGTATAAGCATTAGAGCAGTCTGCCTAGCAAGTGCTCCGCCCCAACTCACTCAACAGTTCAACGAATAAATTCAATCAACAAGTTCGGCAAGCAAATGCAACAGATTAGTCTCGTGCAGATTCATCTGGCGGTACTTCGGTAATTTTTCCGCCACGTGCCAAAAATGCAGCCACTTCATCTTCCAATGCCTGACGCTGTTTCAGTTTGGCAGTTACAGTGAGAGTTTCTGCTTCTGCAAGATCGCCATCTACAGCACCTTCTTCTGAATCTGCTGCACCTTTTTCAGCCGCTTTCGCTTCATCTTCGTCTACAGTTGAATCTTCTACATCATCGTAATCGTTCATGTCCGTCATCTTAATCTCCCCACAAATGACTTCAATTTAGTCCAAGTGAAAACTGGTTATGAATTACGATGAAATTTAGCAATCTCTTGGCCTTTCGCATAGAGTCTAGATTAAAAAAAACGTATCTTTTTTAACCAAATTCGTAATCAGGTATGTATGACCGTACAAAAAACGACTGTTTTGCTTTAAACCGCGTAGCGTGTGTCTTTAAGCAGGCTTAATCCATTGGCTTGTGCCATAAAGGCATCTTTTAACGCAGGCTGTTGTTCCACCTGTTTTAAACCAAAGTTACGTGCCCACACCACAGGAAATAAAGTGGTGGTTTCCATCCAGCCAATCGCAGACATGCTATGCATCATGGCATCATTTTGTCCTTTACGACGATGCTCGTAACGCTTTAGGGTTTGCTCATGCGCCCAAACGCCACGTTTGAAATCATGCAACAATACATCACACAGCACGGCTGCATCGAGACAACCAATATTCACACCTTGCCCTGCAAGCGGATGAATTACATGCGCGGCATCACCAATAAGTGCCAAACCATCTTGCACATAACGCTGCGCTGCACGTGCTTTCAGTGGGAAAATAGCACGTGGGGTTGCCTCTAAGACTTCCCCGAGCATGTGATGACTTTCACGAGTCAAAAGTTGGGTAAAGTCGTCATCATTCAGTTTGGCATATTCTTCGGCATAATCATCAGGCAAAGTCCAAACAATCGACTGCCAATGCCCTTCCTGCTCGGCGTGTAAACTTGCCATCGGTAAATAGGCCAAAGGGCCAGTTTCTAAGAAAATTTGACGTGCAACATACTGATGCGGCTGCGCAGTACGAATTGCACAGGTTAGACCTGCCTGACGATAATCCAACACATCAAAATCAATAAAGGCTTGTTCGCGCACAAAGGAGTTAGCACCATCTGCGCCAATGACTAGCTTAGTCTGTAATTGTGTACCATCGGCCAAATAAATGTGCCAAACGCCAACACCACGCTCTAAACGGGTCACTTTGACTTGCGTTCGATAATCTTGCACTTGTTGCAACATTTGCTGCTGAATCGCTAGATTTAAAATGCTTGGCTCGACCATTGAACCCAGAGCCTGCTCAATAGCGGGTGTACGTTCGTTACTTGCCCCAAAGTTAATTTCGCCATAGCCATTTTTATTCCAAACCTGCATGCCGCTATACGGCATATGTCGCGCCAGTTTAGACCAGACATTGACTGTTTTTAACAGGTGGATGGTGGCCTGACTTAAAGCCAATACACGCGGATTGGCAACTGCAAGGGTTTTCTCTGCATCTAAAATAGGTGCGGCATCTAAAACTGTAGCCTGCACACCCCCTTCTGCCAATAAAAGTGCAGTTAAGCCTCCCACCAAGCCGCCACCAATAATGACGACATCTAACACTTGCGTTTGTTGATTTGCTGTGATCATGCTTTTAACCCCATGGCATAATTGGCGACCAAAGGTTTAATGCCTGGAATGGTATCAAACGCGACTAAGCCTGTATTACGCATAAATTTCAGGATTGGGTTTTGATTGCTAAATCCACGTACCACGCTGTCACAGAATTTAATGACTCGCTGTTGATCTTTCAAACGCGATTGTTCATAGTCACGCAGCATTGCAGCATCGCCTAAATCTGCTGACTGTGCCGCCTGTTCGGTGAGATAACGCAATAATACGTAAGCATCTCGCATACACAAGTTAAAGCCCTGCCCTGCGACTGGGTGAATGGTATGCGCTGCATTACCCATCAGTACAAGGCGACCAACCGCCTGTTTTTCTGCCAGAACTTGTGACAATGGAAAACTAAAACGACGTCCTGTTTTTTCAAACTTCCCTGCACGGTCACCATAGGCTTGTTGCAAGGCATTTAAAAAGTGTTGATCATTTTCATCACCAATCCATTCATGTTCTGTCCCTTTTGGCACAGGCCACACCACAGAACGGCGATATTCACCTGGCAGGGGCAGCAACGCCAAAGGCCCTAAGTGACTAAAACGCTCAAAACCCACATGCGCATGCGGCTTGGAGGTTTGCACTGTGGTCACAATCGCTACTTGGTCATAATCATGTTCCGATGCACCAATGCCCAAGGCTTTACGGCAGAAAGAATCACGACCATCGGCAGCAATCAGTAGTTTGGCAGCAAGCTGTAATTGTTCCTGACCACGTACCGCTTCAATATAGGCAAAATCTGCATCTTGTTTAAGACTGGTGACCTGCACACCATCAATCAATTCAATCAAAGGTTGTTTACGCACTTCGGTCAGTAACACCCGACCTAACCATGCATTTTCAATCACCTGACCAAAGCTTTCGACTTTTTCTTGTTCGGCCAATAAACGTGCCTTGCCAAAACTACCTTGTTCGGTAATTTGAACTTCTAAAATAGGCGTAGCATGTTCTTGCAAGGCATCCCATAAACCTAGCTCTTGGTAAATTTGTACGCTGCGACGCGACAAGGCACTGTTACGTGCATCAAAACTGGAATGATACGGCGCAAGGTTAGCATCGTCATAATTGGGGTATTGAATCGCTTCTAGCAACTTTACTGCAATGTTTGACTTAGCCAACATCAAGGCTAAGCTTAGCCCGACCATACCACCGCCTACAATGATCACTTCTTGTTGCATGCCTTGATCCTTTTTATGAGGTATTCGACTTCAAAAGATTCAATCGAAATACGTATAATCTGTAATGGATTTTATCTTACCGCAAAGTCATTTATTTTTATAATGAATTAGTGTTGAAGCTATGGAAGATGATTAGACTTCTTGCAAATGTCCAATTCAAACTATAATTATTAGTCCCTCATCTTCTTGCTCCGAGCCATGTATGACACAAGAGAAGATAAATTCAATACTTAACCCGAATTACGGATAAGAAAAGCCCTTGAAAAAAAGGTAGTTAGAGCCATTTAGAAAGTTACGACACAACC